>NZ_JBFTRC010000004.1:0-116157 GCF_056399325.1 Allobosea sp. 01N443 | reverse complement strand
GAATATGTTCGTCAGGAATAAGCTGGCGGAGCGTGCCCGAAATGAACAGCTCCAGTTGGTCCCGTTCCTTGCGACCCAGCATGCCGGCCCCCAATCCCGATCAGGATCAAGAGAATCACGCGAAGGCAGGTTTTTCAACGACCCCGGCGTGCACCCTGGAGCGCCGCTGCCGAAATGCTGCGCGGTTGGAAAAAGGCACTGGCGCGGGCTGGCGTCGAATACGTCGAGCCCTATGCCCTGCGCCATAGCAGCATTGTGAGCGCGCTCACGAAGGGCTTGCCCGTGCGCCTTGTGGCGGCGGCGCACGACACATCCGTTTCCATGATCGAAAAGCATTATTCCGCCTACATCGTGGATGCGGCGGAAGACATGCTGCGCAATGCCATCACTCCATTGACCACGCCGGCAGCGGCCCGTTTGCGGGCTGTTGACTGACACGATCGTTGCCAACTACCTTGATGGCGTGGCGTCCGATGCACGCCACCCGGCGCCTACCCAGAAGCGCCGGGGCCTCTCAGGCAGAGAGGCAGCAGGCCCCGTAGTCGGACCTGCCCGGACCGAACAGCGCGGGCCAAGTCGCTGTCAGCAAAGAGACGGGACAGTGCGGGCGATGGGGTGCATCCCCTCCCCCGATCAAGGGCCGTGTGCTGACATGATCGCAGAAACGTGGCGCGAAACCGAATTCCTTTCCATCGCAGCGACCGCCGATATTCTCTGCCGCTCCCGCGCCAGCGTCTATGACCTGCTGCGCAAGGGGGTGCTGACTGCTGTTGTTGTGGGCGAGCGCCCGCTTGTGGCCACGGCAACGCTGGCCGCCCTGCTGGACGGGGCGAAGCCCTACACGCCCGGTTCCGCCCGCGGACCCTTGGGCCGCGCCCGCGCACGCGCTGCGCTCGAACTGGCCTAAAAAGAGAAGCCGCCGGCCCCTCGGGACGGGACCAGCGGCCGATAGGCATAGGCATCTGAACTGCCGAGCATATTAGCCCAGCCTGTCGCCCTCTGTCCAAACTCGCCCGAAGGCCAGCGGCTTTCCTCCAACCCCGGAGTGAAAGCCCATGCCTCATATCCCTGACCCACGGTACGAAGCCYTCGCCGACGCCTGCCGGCGGCGATATCCGCCCCCGGCAGGGCATGTCCTGCCAGTCCTGACCCGTGAGGGCGAGGGCCGCGCGGGAACACCCGGCCCGGCGCCATTCGACATCCTTACCCCGGATTTCCAAGCCCGCCTGGTGATCGTGGAATTCACGCCGTGGGATGTCGCCGCGCAATTGCACGCGCTGACGGCGCGGGGGCTCGTGCAGGCCGATCCCCGGCAGCTCGGGCCAACCCTGATGACCCTGATCGCAGTGGAGCTGATGCTTCGCGACTGGAAGGCGTATCGCCCTGACGACGACAGGGCGGTGATGTTCTGGGTGCATCTCGGCCAAGTATCGCCTGAATACACCTTCACCGCAGCGGAGGCATCGGCCCATGTCTGACGCCTTCAAGCAGAAGCTGGCGCGCGCGTGGGGCAAGCGCGCGCTGGTGGAGACCACCAACATGCTCGCGCACGCCCACGCCAAGGGCTACGGCGACGACCTGACACCCGTGGGGAGGCTCAAGCGCAACCCCGGCTTCAACCCGGCGGCCTACGACCCGGACGACGACAAGACGTGGCCCTTCGACCCTAAGAGCGGCAAGGGCGCGTTCCTGAGCGACAAGGCCAACCATCCGAACGACCCCAACGCAGTGCCGGGCGGCTGGCGGCGATACCGCCTGACGGCACAGGACATCGTCCGCTTCGACCGCGAGGGCGACGGCCTTGGCATCGTCTGCCGGGACGATCCTGCGGACGGCAAGGCCGTCGCATGGATCGATTGCGACATCACGGAATTCGGCGCCAGCTCCAACGCGCTGCACACTCTGCAAAGCTGGATGGCGGCGCCTGGCATGCAGTTCTTCGTCCGCCGCCGGGGCAGCTATTCATGGCTTGTGCCTGTGCGGATCACGGACGGCGTTCCAGCTTACGCAAAGTGGACGACGAAGCGAGGCGGATACTCGCTTGAACGTGGCGGCGCCGGGCATCAGTTCGTCGCGGGAGGGCCGCATGCCTGCGGCGCGTGGCGCTACTGGACACGCTACGACCAGACGACCGAGACCCCGCTTGCCGAGATGCCGGCATGCGATGAGCTACCCGAGCTGACCCTTGACCAGTTCTACAAGCTCTTCGAAGCCGTGGCCGCCGCCTGCGGCGCGGCCAAGGGCAAGGCCCAGGGCGGGAGTGGGGCTGCACCCTCCCCCTCTGGCAGCGGGTTCAAGTTGCTGCCGGCCGAAGACTTCGACCATCACGCCATCCCGAAGGGCAGGGAGGCCGTGTTCCTCGCCGTGCTGGCCGCACTGCCGAACGAGAAAATGCGTGATCCGTGGGTTGGCTGCATGAGCACGCTCATCGGCGCCATGCGCAAATGGCCGGAAGCCGAGGTGCGCGAAGCCGCGCTCGGCTGGTGCGACAAGTATGGTGGCGACCCGAAGAAGGACAAAAAACTGTTCGATGAGAAATGGGCCGAGCGGGGCCGGCTGCCGGGGGGCTGGCCGGAATTCCTCAATTGGGCGAGGACCGAAATAGACTACAGCCATCTGCGGGCGCTCGGCGTCACGGATGAGGACATGGCGCTGGCTGACGCCGAGCGCGGCGAAAGCCGGGCGGCGCTGGTCCAGTTCGAGGCGGCCTTGCAGTCCCTGAGGGAAGCGTGCACCGAGGCGGGGCAGGCCCCCGCAAAGGTACAGCGGCGTCGGATCATCGATCTGGCGGCCCCCATGAGGCTGCCGCAGGAGCCCCCGACGATCACAGACTGGCATGTGCGCGGGGTGATGGGCATGCTGTCGGCCGACCCCGGCAGGGGCAAGACCACACTCGCCATTTCGACGGCGCTGGCGATCGCGCATGAGCGGCCGGAGCTGATCGGCTCGACCATCATGGATTGGTCTGGCGCGGTCGTGCTCGTGCTGAACGAGACGAACCGGAACATAACGCATGGGATGCTCACGGCTGCGGAAAAACATTTCGGGCTCAAGCATGCCGACCGGAAGCACCCCATCATCGTGTGGCCAGAGCCATTGACACTGCTGGCCAAGGACGGCCGGGGCGCACCGGCCCCTACCCCCGCGGCAACAGCATTCGTGGCGGATCTGGCAGAGTTGCGGGGCGATTACCCGATAGCGCTCGTCATCATCGACACGCTGGCGTCTGCGATGAGCGGCCTGGACGAGAATTCGGCGTCCGACATGCAAGCAGCGGCGCGCGTGCTGAGCGAGATCGCGCAGGCCGGATATTGCGCCGTGCAGATCGTGCATCACACGCGCAAGGCGGCCGCAGGCAAGCAGGCCACGGCATCGGACGCACGCGGCAGTAACGCGTTGCTCGGAGCCGCCCGCTGCGTCACGGCGCTGTCGTCGGCTCCGTCGGAGGACCTGCGGCGCTTCAAGGAGGACACAATCCTGCGGCTGAGCTGCGAAAAGCAGAACGACGCCCGGCAAGCCGCCCCGGTCTTTTTGGCGCGCTCGTCGGTATCCATGGATGTGGAAGACCCGCGCCAACCCGGCAAGCCGAAGCAGCGTGAATATGCGGTCCTGTTCCCCGCATCGCCGGTTTCAGCCTTCGGGACGCGCCATGATGTCTATACGGCCTATGCCGCGCTGGAAGCGGCGCAGGTCGCAGGTATTGAGCTGCGCGAGGCCAAGCAGGCGAAGCGCGACGGCTGGGCACGGCCGCAAACCGTCATCGTCGAATATCTCGGGGTGAAGCCGCAGCAGGCCGAGGCACTGTTCACTACGCTGCTGGACCTCGATTGGGTCAGGCTCGTGGTCGCGCGCGCGCCGCGACTGAACGAGCGCGGCCAGAATAAAGGTATGCGCAGCCATGGGGTCTATGAGCTGACCCGGCCGGCGGCTGTCGGGGATGTGGTCTAGGGCGGGTCGCAGCGCGCAGCTGTATTGGTGCACCCCTCCTCTCCCAAAAACCGGCCATCTCCAAAAAACTTTCCCGCTGACGAATGTTTTTGGGGATGCTGCAAATTTCCAAATTAATGCCGCCCCAAATCCCAGAAAAAACACCCCCCTATAGGGGGGTGGATTTTTTGGGGATAGATTTTGGGTCGATGGCGCAGGCCCCGCGACGCCATTCCCCCAAATCCCCAGAAGGTTTTGGAAAGCCCACGCGCGCGACCATCCGCGGCAGAGCAGGAAGCGGAGATGCACCGATGCGCGCGGCAGCAGCGCCTTACGCGGGGCCGTCCGCTGCATCACGGCGCTTACCCTGTCTTCGTCAGAGGATCAGCGGCGCTTTACCGAAGACACCATCCTGAAGCTGAGTTGCGAGACCCATCACCACCCTCACCGCCATCACCACGATGCGCGCGCACGCGCACGCGCCTAGCAGAGCCGTCTCAGAAGCATGGACAAGCAGCCGGCTCCCTATTCCGGCGACCGGCGGAACGCAGTTCTTCTTTCGAAGGGCGGAACGCGGCGGTAGATGCGTGCCCTGCCATCGCCAAGGCAGGCTAGGTCCGCTGGCCGACCCAAGTGTCATTCCTCAGCGCTTAGGCCCCTGCGCCGCATAATCACTAGACGGCCCCACCGCGCGAATTTTAGAAGGCTTCAACCCCTTACATACGTTGTCTTCGCACATCTCCGAGCGTTTCGAGCCTGCGCAAAAATGCTCCCACGCAAACGGTCAACGAGGCGGAAAGCAAAAATTGAAAGTAGGCAATTAAATTAAATCATCACGAGATCGAGATGATCGATCATTGTTGCTGAGTTTCGTCATCGATACTGTCAGATATCGTCAGCTGAAAAATGGAACTATCATCCCATTCAAGTAATTGACGAACCTTCACATTCAAAGTGCCCTTCATTCCCTCGCCAAGGTCAAACGTCAGTTCGGCATGACGGCTGGCCACGCCGGTTTGAGCATACCGAACAGCGCGAAGCGCGGTGGCAGAGAAGAGCCAAGCTTCGCCCGGCGTAAAATCAGCAACAAAAACGTCTATCCCTTCGATCGTAGCGATATAGCCGTGCCCTCCAACGGACGCGCGCTGCTCAATGGATAGCTCGGGACGCTCTATGCGCGGATTGTACAGTAGGCGCCTTAACAACCGTCCTTCGGCATTCCGGGAGACGACTAAAGCAGGGGCAGCGCCGACTGCAGCAGCGAGCGGTTCAATCTCGCGCCAGAAGGCCCGCTCGTCGATTTTGACGCCCAATGCAGTCGGGGTTCGAGGTCGTTGGCAAAACGCCCTCCAAGCGTAATTACCGGCCATCTGACGGCAGCTTGATACAATCATTTCGACAAATGCCGAGCCCGGGGGCTCCATCGGCGGCTCGGTGAGCTGGGCTTTCCCGATCCCGGATATTGCCATTGTACGCCACTCTGCGCCCTCGCCGACGTCGGCAGGGCCGACTTCAACGCCGCGAAAAAACGGCGCCTCCGGTTGTGCGGTCAGCAGCGCCCTCTCGACTGCAGCACGAATTTGTTCGAGCTTTGACGCGTCGACAGGTCGGGCGGCTAAGCGCTGCTTGCGCTCTAACTCAATGGCGGAAATGGCCTCGGCCACGATCTTTCCAAGCCGCGATCTCGACTGCTCTGCATTGCAGTCTGGCGTTAGCAGCGAAACGCTTCGGGCGAGYTGGGGCAGCGGTTGCTCCAATGTCGTACGGAGCTGGTCGAGTTCGTGTTGAATGTTTCGAAGCGCCCCGTCGCGACCTGGAAGCACCTCTTCTTCGCGTGCTAACGCGGAAATCCGGTCAACCAGTCCATCATCACCGTTGTCCGGAACATGCGCCAGCAAAATCGAAAGCTTGGCCAATGTGAGATCGCCATGGCCGTGCAGTGTAGAGGGCGTGAAGACCCGTCCCGGGACCACGCGCCTTTCGGTCATATTGTCGAGCGTTGCAACGAGGCCGTCGAGGTCGTTCGCGTAGGAGCCATCGAGATGTGGCTCACCCGCCATCTCGAAACGCAGAAAATCGAGGAATAGCGATCGGAAGCCGACCCACTCTCGAACGTTGGGCCGATGCTCAGCATCGATCAATTCTCGGTGGAGCAGCGCCCGCGCAGTTCGCCCGCCAATCTCTGAGGCCTGCTTCTGCTTAATTGTCCAAAATAGCAACAGAGCTGCCGTCAACAGGACTGTATCGTTGTGTGCACCATGAATGACGTTCGAAAAGATTTCATCTGGCCTCAACGCTGGTAAATAATCATGTCCGAGCGGCGCAGCCTTTGCGCTGGCCTCTGCCCAAGTGAGGCTAAGGATGTCTGGAAAAAGCAGTCGGCGATGCCGAAGCTCGCTCCGAATGTTCAGGCGGTGATCCATCCCATCCGGCCATCGAACTAGCGCTTCACGGAACAGCGTGGCTCCGGGCTCGTCCTCGTTCCACACAGCGGTAGCGAGACAATACGCGGTGTTAGTCAGATGCTGCCAAAGGAACGGCCAGCTTGCCCTGAAGGCGTCCCAGCGCTCCGCGTCACTTTGGTCGCCTTCATCGCGCCATCCGTACATGGATGCGGGGTAGTGAAGAAGACTTTCCCAGGCACCGACGATTTCGGGTAGCACATTGATGTAGGACTTGGCATCCGAGCCTGCGAGTGCGAGCCGCGGCTCGGCGGTTTGCCCCTCTCGGGTTTCCACCGTCGTACGCTTCGTGACCCAAGCTTCGAGCCTTCCGACGAGTAGCGGGCCAAGGTCTAGAATTGCGCGCACGACGTTGGGCGATAGTTCGGGATCGCCAGACCGAGGAAGCAGGCGACTGGGTGCGTAAGCCAAAGCGCGGATGAAATGGCCATCGTCCACGAGCCGATCAGCGGCACGCTCGAACAAACGTCGATACTGCCTGATCCATTCCTTGTGCGGGGCATGCCAAGCATTTCCGGCAACTTCCCCGAAGTTGAATGCGGCTCCGTCGGGTGTTCGCGAAGCTCCGAGGCCAAGAAGGAAGCGGTGATAGCTCGTCATCTCGCGATAGGCGCTATCAAACGCGACTGGCGCGAGACGCTCAATCTGCGCCGCAGTCTTGTCGCCAAGCTCTTCCAGTATCTCGTCCGGCCTCGGGAGCTTATTCCGCATCACGGCTGCTCCTGAAGCGGAAGGCGTGCCGCAACACAAATCTCTCGATGGCGGTCAGTGGCACGCCCCCCCGCCGTTGGCACCACCCGACCCTGCCCGTGATGGGCTGGTCGATTTGGAGTGTGAACCAAATCCGCGGCTCCCGATGGCCGGCTCCTCGCGAGCGCAAGTTGGGCTGCGTAGAGGCTGCGGCTATGCAACGTGCCGACCACCTCGCCAGCGCCCAGCGCACCCAAGTCATTCGGACATCGTATAGTGCTGCCGGCCGCTTGAAAATTGTCTCGACCTCAATATTGCGCGGATGACCGTAATCGAAGCCGAAAGTCACGCTTGGATCATCGTGATCCTCATCCTCTCCGTCTGCCCTGCCTAAGAGCTCCTTTGATGCCACCCCGTAAATCTGCTCGCGCAGGCGCTGGGTGAGATCGAGTGGTAAGATAATATTGGCAGTATAGCGCTCGCGAATATCCTCGCGCTCCGATTGTTGGACAAAACGGAAAGTTGTCGCAATGAAATATGCGACCGCACTAAGATTTACGAGCAACCAAGCTGTGTGCAAACTGATCAGAACTAGTTTGAAAAACTGAAGATCGGTACCAAATCCTATTCGATGCAGAAAGAACTGCATTGGCCAAAGCAACTGTGCACATAGAACCGCGGCAAGGGAAACGCAACTCGCAACAAGTTCGAATGAAAAAGATTCGTGATAGTATACTTGGACGTCAGTTGCAGATCCTTCTCGCTGCGCTATCAATGTCACGAGAGCAAGAGAAAGTGAAACAACACCAAGCAATCCGATCTGTGCGCCGAGGAGATAGCTGGAGACATTCAACATCAGCACTTTAATGTCGGTCGCCGGTGGTGGACCCGAGGCGGTCCAAGTCGGCAACCAGTGAGGCACAAGCCAAGCGCTGATTGCTTCAGCCAACACAAATATGACGTTCACAATGACATAGAGACCGGCGAAACGAATGAACGTTCCGGCACCAAAAAAGCGGCGAAACGTGCGGTGAGCAAAGCTGTAGCGCACGCGTCGTGCGACTGGGTTTTCGTGAAGCTGCTCGCGCACCTCCCGCCGAACCCAACGGTTCACACTTCCTGACCATCCGCCGCGCCGCCAGTCGATCATGTCGAAATCAGGCCAGACGATCGATATTGTAAACGCTGGCGCTGTTGAGCGAACCCGCCGCGGTGCGCGTCATGGCAAGCCCCTGTAGAGCGAACGCACGACTAGCCAGTTTGCTCAGCGGCCTTTGGAACAGCGCGAGCCGGCCAATATGCCGCAGCATTGTCCTAGCATCTGACGGCAACATTTTCGAATTCCCCCAACGGGAAAGACTTAACCGGTGGCGCCTCAACTTGCTAGCGCCGCACGTTCAATCGATCCGCAAGCGGCTTATCCTTGGTGCAGGGCATCTTGCTGATCGCGTGGACATTCCAACGTGGAGCCATCTGCTACAAAAACTCGGTTGCGGGCGCCGCGCAGGAATTGGGGGTTACCCGGTCAGAGAGCCGCAAGCTTCGTGTCCTCATTTCGAAATTCGACTGAATGCCAGCCGAGAACTGTCACCAGCAGCTCTTTGAGGCGTTGGCGCTCGGACCGGTCGACCTCTAATGCAGCGATAAATTGCTGCACCAGCATCACGCGCTCGATGTCGCGGCACGTCTCGCCCCAGGCCAGCGCCAGCCGCGCAGACGCTATGAGACAATCAACCGGACGATAGGGGCGTACCGCCACGGCCGCCGCATGGACTGCGCGGGCCATTGCCATTGCGCCCCTCTGTGATACCTCCCGTATCAGCCGCTCAGCCTCTGCCACACAGGCACGCTCGTGGCCCGCGCTGTAGGCTCTCGGCCGGTTACGATCCGTCCTGGCCAAGCGTTGCACGAGCCATTCCAGCCGGCCGGCTCTGACCTTGCCCCGGCGCCGATGCGTGCAGATGGCATGCAGTTCCTCGCGATAGCGCCTGACGGCGGCAGCCCCTCCGCCATGCATGCGGCAGCAGCTATGGCCGCGCACCCGGATGGCCTTGCAGCGCTGGCCCGTCACGCGCGCCACCGCGACGCAGCGCAGTTCCGGGGGCCTGTCCACGAACGGGCTTTCCCGGAGCAGGCCGTGGCCGTGCGATGGGCGGAACATATGACCTTATAACACCGCAGCGGGGACGGGGTGCACCCCCGCGCCCCTGCCCCGGCGCGACGCGACCGCACCTTGCCCAAAAATCGGCAAAATGGCGCGTTTGGTCCGGGCGCCTGCGCCCGCGCACTAGCCGGCAATCGACCGTAGGCAGGGGGCTGGCGCAAGCGCCGGGGATGCGGCCGGATACGTCCCGGCATGCGCTCAGTGTGGGAAGAAAGTGTGGGAAATTTCGGCTTCCGCGCCTAACCGAATGAGAAAGCTCAGCGCTTTCAGACGATTAGAGTGGCGCTCCCTAGGGGACTCGAACCCCTGTTTTCGCCGTGAGAGGGCGACGTCCTAGACCGCTAGACGAAGGGAGCAGCGCGGCACGGGCGGTGTTTAGTCGGGCTTCCGCGCCGCTGCAACTGTTTTCGTGCATAAGCCTTGGGATAAATCGAATGAAGGCGGACGGTGCGCTCGCCCGCCCTCATGGTTCCATGCGTCGCGGCGGCCGATCAGGCGGCCTTTTCCGCCAGTGAAGGGTAGTCCGTATAGCCCGTGGCATCGCCGCCATAGAAGGTCGCGACATCCGGCGCGTTCAGCGGTGCATCCTGCTGCAGCCGCTCGACCAGATCGGGATTGGCGATGAACAGCCGGCCAAAGGCGATGAGATCGGCCCGGTCCTCGGCCAGCGTCTCGATCGCAAGTTCGCGGGTGAAGCCGTTATTGGCGATATAGGCGCCCTTGAAGGCCTTGCGCAGCGCCAGATAATCGAACGGCAGATAGTCGCGGGCCTCGCGCGTCGCGCCTTCGACGACATGGATGAAGGCGATACCGGTTTCGTTGAGCCGCTCGACCAGATAGCCGAACAGCGCCTGCGGATCGCTGTCGCGCGCATCATTGGCCGGGCTCACCGGCGAGATGCGGATGCCGATGCGGCCTCTCGGAAATACCGTTGCGACGGCCTCGATCACCTCGAGAACGAGCCGCACGCGATTTTCCAACGAACCACCATAGGCGTCGCTGCGCCTGTTGGATCCGTCGCGCAGGAACTGGTCGAGCAGATAGCCATGCGCACCATGAAGCTCGATGCCGTCGAAGCCGGCCGCCCTGGCGTTCTCCGCCGCCCGAACATAATCGGCGATGATGCCTGGGATTTCGTCGGCAGCGAGCTCGCGCGGCTCGGAGACCGCTGTAAAGCCGCTTTCGATATAGGTCTTGGTATTGGCCGGGATGGCGGAGGGCGCGACCGGCGCCTGCTGGCCGGGCTGCAGCGAGACATGGCTGACGCGCCCCACATGCCAGAGCTGCGTGATGATCTTGCCACCGGCCGCATGGACCGCGTCGGTCACCTGCCTCCAGCCGGCGATCTGCTGGTCGTTATAGATGCCAGGCGTCCAGACATAGCCCTGGCCCTGCTGCGAGATCTGCGTGCCTTCGGTGACGATAAGCCCGGCGCTGGCGCGCTGGCGGTAGTACTCGACATTCAAGGCATTCGGGGCATCGCTGCCCCGCGTCGCGCGGTTGCGCGTCAGCGGCGCCATGACGATGCGGTTCCTGAGTTCGATCTCGCCGAGACTGAACGGAGTGAACAGGGAGGCAGCGTGATCACCGGACTGGCTCATTGGATGGTTCCTCTTGGCTCGCGGCCCTTGCCATGAAGCGCTTGAAAACCGCATGGCAAGACAAGTCACCTCGCCTTGCCATGCGTTGGACGCAAGAGGAGATAAGACTTGCATGCGGAATTGGCAGGGCCGCAAATGCTGGCATGGGATGAAAGCAATGCAGCCACTCATTCCGGGCCGGGATCGACACAGGTATGGTCGCGCGGGGAACCGACGATAGAAAATCCTTCTCCCTGGCCGGCACCGGCTCTCGCTGGCTGAACGTTGTCGGGACCGCCTCCCGGCTTGGGATGCGCAGTGCGATAAGCCTCGTCTATCCACCGTCCTGCGTTGCCTGCAAGGGAGCGACCGCCGAGGCTCAGGGCCTTTGCCCGGCATGCTGGAGCGGAATTGGCTTCATCGAGCGCCCGTATTGCGAGTGCCTCGGCACGCCCTTCGCCATCGATCTCGGCGATGGCATCGTCTCGCCTGCGGCGATCGCCGAGCCGCCGGCCTTTGCCCGCGCCCGTGCCGTCTGCCGTTTCGACGGGACGGCGCGCGAGCTGGTTCATCGCCTGAAATATGGCGACCGCCTCGAGCTCGCGATCACGCTCGGCCGGATGATGACGCAGGCTGGCCGCGAAATCCTCGTCGAGGCCGATTGTGTCGTTCCAGTGCCGCTGCATCGCACACGCCTCTGGCGCCGCCGCTTCAACCAGGCTGCGGCACTTGCAAGGGTCGTCGCGCGCCAGAGCGGCGTCGCCCTCGCTCCAGAGGCGCTGACGCGCGTCAAGCGGACGAAACAGCAGATCGGCCTGACGCGTCCCCAACGTATCGAGAACCTGCAGGGCGCCTTCAAGGTCCTGCCGGCGATGAGAGCCACGATCGCGGGCCGCCGCATCCTGCTTATCGACGATGTCCTCACCACCGGCTCGACCGTCAATGCGGCCGCACGGGCCCTGCTGCGTGCCGGCGCCAGCCATGTCGATGTCCTCACCTTCGCGCGGGTGGTGACGGATGCCTGATGGCACACTACATGATGTGTCAGAACAGTATCGCCGGAACCGTCATGCCGCAGATCACGCTCTACACCACCAGCTGGTGCCCCTATTGCACCGCCGCCAAGTCGCTCCTGAAGAAGAAGGGCGCGGCCTTTGAAGAGATCGATGTCGACGGCAAGCCGGAGCTGCGCCGCGCCATGAGCGAGAGGGCCGGCGGCCGCAGCTCCGTCCCGCAGATCTTCATCGGCAACCGTCATGTCGGCGGCTCCGACGACCTGCATGCGCTCGATGCCCGCGGCGAACTCGACACGCTGCTCGCGGCATGAGGCCGCATCATGAGGAATGACAGAATTGCCGGGCGTCCGCGCCAGGTGGCGCGGCGACGGTCCGGGTGTATCACGGCGACCAGCCGCCTCATGAGTCAACGATGATCCGCTATTCCCTTCTTTGCGACAGCGCCCATGAGTTCGAAAGCTGGTTCGCGAGCTCCACCAGCTTCGAGGAGCAGTCGCGCCGCGGCCTCGTCTCCTGCCCGGTCTGCAACAGCAGCAAGGTCGAGCGCGCCATCATGTCGCCGAGCGTGACGCGGACAGATCGCGGACCGCGCGCCGAGGCGCCTGGTTCGGAGGCTCTCCCTGCCCCGGCAACGCCTGCACCAGCCCCCGTCGCTCTGATGGGCGAGAAGGAAATCGCCTTCCGCGAAATGCTGACGGCTCTGCATAAGCACGTCACCGAGACCGCCGAACATGTCGGTCCCCGCTTTGCCGAGGAAGCTCTCAAGATCCATCACGGCGAAGCCGATGACCGCGCCATCTATGGCGAAGCGACGCCAGACGATGCCCGCCTGCTGCATGAGGAAGGCGTCGAGTTCATGCCGCTGCCGCGGCTGCCGGGCGGTCGAAACTAGTTTTTCCTACCAGTCACCCGGCACGCCCAGGCTATCCACGCGCTTGTCGCCCATTAGTCCAAGACGGGATGCTCCCCCTGTGATGTGAGCATCCCGGAGGGCACCTGAAGGAAGCACCGCAGCGCGTGCCCATTCCAGCACCCCTTGCAAATTCATGATTACGGGCATATACCCGCACCCATGTCCAGCCCTTGCATCTGCACGACCTTGCGTTCGGCCTCTCGCCGCATGGCTGCCTTCTACGACGAGGCCATGGCGCCGGTCGGGGTCAATATCGCGCAGTTCAGCCTGATGCGGACGATCGCGCGCTCCGCCCCCGTCACCTTGACCGAACTCGGGCGGTTGACCGAACTCGACCGCTCGACGATCGGCCGCAATGTCCGCGTGCTCGAGAAAATGAAACTCGTGGCGCTCGGCCGCGGCAAGGACCAGCGCGAGGCCACGGTCTCGCTCTCCGATGCGGGCCGAAAGGTCCTCGAAGACGGCGCTCCGCTCTGGCATGCAGCGCAGAAGGCGCTGGATGACCGGCTCGGCGCCGAGGCCATGCGGAACCTTCGCGCGGCACTCGATTCACTTTGATCTCTCGCACAAATGCGGGCATATACCCGCAACTAGGAGACTCGCATGCCCACTGACGCTCTCGCTCCCGCGGCCCCGACCGGGCTTGCAGCGCTCTTCGCCCGGCGCGGCGTGCATTATGGCTGGGTCGTTGCCGCCGTGACCTTCCTCACCATGCTGGTGACGGCCGGCGCGGTCGGCGCGCCGGGCGTGCTGATCGGACCTCTTCAGAAGGAATTCGGCTGGGCAACCTCGGAGATTTCCTCCGCTCTGGCGATCCGCCTCGCCCTGTTCGGCCTGATGGGCCCGTTCGCCGCCGCGTTCATGAACCGCTTCGGCCTGCGGCCCGTCGTCGGCGTCGCCCTGACCTTCATCGCCGCCAGCGTGCTCGGCTCCTTCGTGATGACGCAGCTTTGGCACCTGATGCTGCTCTGGGGCATCGTCCTCGGTCTCGGCACCGGCATGACAGCGATGGTGCTCGGCGCCACCGTCGCGACGCGCTGGTTTGCGCAACGGCGCGGCCTGGTGGTCGGACTTTTGACGGCAAGCACCGCTACGGGGCAACTCGTCTTCCTGCCCTTGCTCGCGGAACTGACCGAGCGCGTCGGCTGGCGCTCCGCCATGGTCTTCGTGCTGGCCATGATCGTGATCGCGGCCGTGGCCGTGCTCCTGTTGATGCGCGACCGGCCCGCCGATGTTGGTCTCGCCCCCTATGGCGAGACCAGGATCGAGCCAGCGCCTGTGGCTCCGATCAGCCTGCTGACCATGCTGGCCTCTCCGCTCGTTGCGCTCCGCGAAGCGGTGCGCACCCAGACCTTCTGGGTGCTGTTCGGAACCTTCTTCATCTGTGGCGCGAGCACCAACGGCCTGGTGCAAACCCATTTCATCGCGCTCTGCGGGGATTATGGCATGGCGGCGGTCACGGCGGCCGGCGTGCTCGCAGTGATCGGCATCTTCGATTTCGCCGGCACGGTGGGCTCAGGCTGGCTCTCGGATCGCTATGACAGCCGCTGGCTGCTGTTCTGGTATTACGGGCTGCGCGGCCTCTCGCTGCTCTACCTCCCCTTCAGCGACTTCTCGTTCTACGGCCTGTCGCTGTTTGCCGTGTTCTACGGCCTGGATTGGGTCGCGACCGTACCGCCGACCGTGAAGATCGCGGCGGACCGTTTCGGCGACAAGACCAACCTGGTCTTCGGCTGGATCTTCGCCGGGCACCAGCTCGRCGCAGCCTTCGCCGCCTATGGCGCCGGCTTCAGCCGGACTGTCTACGAGAGCTATCTCCCGGCCTTCTTCATCGCCGGAGCCTTGTGCCTGTTCGCGGCTGCCTTTGCGATCACGCTCCGCGGGACCAATGCCCCGCTGGCGAGCGCCAGGGCTACTGCCTGAGAGATCAGGGCCAGCAGCAGTGCGATCCTCACAATTGCCTGCTGGGAAAGGCCGGCTGCGGCCCGGCGCGGGTTGGCACCGCGGCGTGGAGCTTAGATCATCGGATCGGATATCGTATCCGGCCCGATGATCTCGGCTTCTGTGCGCGCTTCGGCGTTCCCGAAAACCGCGGCCCACATTTCGGGCAGGCTTCAGAGTGGCTCGATCGCGGGGACCTTGAAGACCTCGACCGTCGACTTGCCGCCCGCCAGGACCCTCTCCCATTCCACCTCGGCGCGGACGCGTGCAAGGCAGGGCTCCAGCTTCGCCTCGGCCAGCGCATGCGGCACGAAAACGAGCCCGTCATCATCGCCGATGACGAGATCGTTCGGCTGCACCGCGACACCGCCGAACACGATCGGGCCGTTGACGATGCCCCGTTCCATCGAGGAGGGGCCGCGTGGCATCACCCAGCGCGAGAACATGATGAGGTCGGGCCATTGCGAGACCGGCCCGACATCCCGCACCGCCCCGTCGACGACGACGCCGGCAATGCCCTTGAGGCGCGCGGCGCCCCCGAGCAGATCGCCGATCATCGCCGCATCACGCCGCCCGCCTGCCGCGACCACGACGACATCGCCGGGGCCGGCCATCGCGATCGCATGATGCACCGGCCCGTAATCGGCGGGTTCGCACCAGGCCGTCACGGCCGAGCCAGTCAGCCGCGTGCCCGGCGCAAAAGGCCGGATCGGCCGGATGCGCGGATCGGCATGGCCGACACCGCCGAGCTGGTCGGCAATGACCGAGCTCGGGACCGCGCGCCAGGCGTCGATCAGGCCATCGGGAAGGCGGGAATTGCGCGGATTGTCGAGGCGGGTCGGCATGGTGATGGCCTTTTTTGGTAGCGGTTCAGAAACTCGGTTCACGCCCCGCCCTCCCGGGCGACCGGAGGAAGGTTTGGTGCTGGACCAGGCAGGAGGGGTTGAAGGCAGAGAACCCGGATCGTCGCTTTGCTCCGTCCGGGCGGGCATTCAATGAGCGCGAGCTCAGGCCGCCCGTCCCGAACGCCTGCCAAGATAGCGCTGAACAGCCCGCTCCAGCCGGCGCACGCCCTCGGCAAGAACCTCTGGCGAGGAGCGCGTGAAGTTGACACGCATCGCGCTGTTGAGCGCCCCATCGGGATCGAACACGCTGCTCGGCACGAAGGCGACCTTTTCCTCGAGCGCGCAACTGTAGAGTTCGTTGGTGTCGATCTCGTTGGACTTCGCCCGCATCCAAACGAACATGCCGCCGGGCGGGATATCCCACTCGAACCATTCGCCGAGATGGCGCGAAGCGGCGGCACAAAGAGCATCGCGCCGCTCGCGATAGGCTGCGACGATGCGCGGAATATGGGTGGCCTCAAAGCCGCTTTCGAGCAGTTCGAGCGCAACCGCCTGGGTGAACATGCTGCTGCTGATGTCGGTCGACTGCTTGGCGAGCGCCAATGTCGCGATCATCCCGGCTTCGGCCACGATCCAGCCGACGCGCAGGCCGGGCACGAGGCTTTTGGACAGCGTTCCCAGATAGATCACCGGGCCATCATAGGCCCCATCCGGATAGCGCGCGGCATGGGCGGCGAGAATGCTGGGCCCGGCCTCGCCATCGAGCTGCAGCGGCAGATAGGGATCGTCCTCGACCAGCCAGGTGCCGGCCTCGAGAACCTTGTCGAGCAAGGCCGCACGCTCGGCCTGGCTGACGAGCACCCCAGTCGGGTTGGAATAGTTCGGYACGGTATAGACGAACTTGGCCTGGCGCAGTGCCAGGTCGAAGCCGGGCCGTTGCAGGCTCCAGTCCAGCCCCTCATAGCGCGGGTGGCGCGGTCGCCAGGCATCGAGCGCGCCGAGATAGGTCGGGAATTGATTGACGATCAGGTCGCCCGGATCGATCAGCGCCTTGCCGATCAGGTCGAGCCCCTGCATCGCCCCTGTCGTCAGCAGCACATTCTCCGGTCCGAACCGCCTTCCCGTGCTGGCCGTGACGCGCTCGGCGATGGCCTGGCGCAACGCCGGCAACCCCTCGACCGAGCCGTATTCGAGCGCGACGGCGCCCCAGCGTTTCAGCGCCCGCTCGCTTGCGGCAGCGATCGCATCCACGGGGTAGAGCTCGGCCGCTGGCAGTCCGCCGGCAAGGCTGATGATATCGGCCCGCCCGCCGATCGCCATGAACTGCTGGGTGATGCTATTGCCGGATTTGAACCACTGCGAGAGCGCAGGACGTGCTGCCGGCAGCTGGGCATTCGATATCGCCATGACGCTTGAACCACCTTCGTTTCAGCCGGGCACGATGTCCTTTGAGCGACTATAACAGTCGCGAAGTGAGAGAATCCGTGCGATGTTCCGGCCTGCTGCGTTTCCTTTGCGGATAATCGCCATTAACCCGCAATTCCGGAGTGAAAATCACTCATGATCGAATTGGACCGGATCGACCGAAGGATCCTGGCCGCACTTCAGGATAACGGTCGGATTTCAACTCTCGAACTCGCCGAGAGAGTCGGCCTTTCGCCGACGCCATGCAGCCGCCGGATCAAGCGGCTCGAAGACGCCGGCGTCATCGAGGGGTACTCGGCGCAGATCAGTCCGACTGCGCTCGGTTTCGGCATCTGCGTGATGGTGAGCGTGAAACTGGCCAAGCAAAGCCCGGATGCGGCAAGCCAGTTCATGACCGCGATCCAGGGCCAGCCCGAGATTACGGAATGCCTGCTGGTCACCGGCAATGTCGACTATCTCTTGCGCGTCTGGGTCAGGGATATCGAGGCGCTCCGCACCTTCATCAGCGCTGCATTGCAGGCGATTCCCTGCGTCGCGGAGACCTCGACCATGGTGATCCTCGACACGCAGAAATCCAACCAGCTCCTGGAGGTAGCCAGCCACGCACCAGGCAGGAAACCACGGTTCAGCCAGCCCAGGCATGCGCCCGGCAGCGTGTAGCGCCGACTCATCCGAAGGTCGGAGACGACTTGCGCGGCCCTCTGGCGTTATCTTCGCCGCAGTGCAACATTGAGATTGCATTGGGTCCAGGGTGGAACGGCAAGGGAGCGGCGATGAACGCGATCGGCCCAATCGGCGACAAGCCGGCGCAGCGTGAGAAACCCTGGATTTTCCGCACCTATGCGGGCCATTCGGACGCGGCCGAGTCGAACAAGCTCTATCGCACCAATCTCGCCAAGGGACAGACCGGCCTGTCCGTCGCTTTCGATCTGCCGACCCAGACCGGCTACGATCCCGACCATGTGCTGTCGCGCGGCGAGGTCGGCAAGGTCGGTGTGCCGATCAGCCATCTCGGCGACATGCGGGCTCTGTTCGACCAGATCCCGCTGGCGCAGATGAACACCTCGATGACGATCAACGCGACCGCCGCCTGGCTGCTCTCGCTTTACGTCGCGGTTGCCGATGAGCAGGGCGCGCCGCGCGCGACGCTGCAAGGCACGACCCAGAACGATCTCGTCAAGGAATACCTGTCGCGCGGCACCTATGTGTTCCCCCCGCGCCCCTCGATGCAGCTGACCACCGATATCGTCGTGTTCACGGCGCGTGAGCTGCCGAAATGGAACCCGACGAACGTCTGCTCCTATCATTTGCAGGAAGCGGGCGCCTCGCCGGTGCAGGAACTCTCCTATGCGCTCGCGACCGCGATCGCGCTGCTCGACTCGATTCGGGCCCAGCCGGAGGTCAGCGAAGCGGAATTTCCGGGAATCGTCGGGCGCATTTCGTTCTTCGTCAACGCCGGCATGCGCTTCATCACCGAACTCTGCAAGATGCGGGCTTTCGTCGATCTCTGGGACGAGATCACGCTGAAGCGCTATGGCGTGCAGGAGGAGGCGATGCGCCGCTTCCGCTACGGCGTGCAGGTCAATTCTCTTGGCCTGACCGAGCCGCAGGCCGAGAACAATGTCTACCGCATCCTGATCGAGATGCTGGCAGTGACGCTCTCGAAGAAGGCACGCGCGCGGGCCGTTCAGCTTCCGGCCTGGAACGAGGCCCTGGGGCTGCCCCGCCCCTTCGACCAGCAATGGTCCCTGCGCATGCAACAGGTCCTGGCCTACGAGACCGACCTGCTCGAATTCGGCGACATCTTCGACGGTTCGGCGGCAATCGACGCCAAGGTCGAGGAGTTGAAGGCCGCAGCCCTCGACGAACTCGCGAAGATCGATGCCATGGGCGGCGCGCTGGCCGCAGTCGAGTCCGGCTACATGAAACAGGCGCTGGTCGAGAACGGCGCACGCCGCATCGAGGCGATCGAGCGCGGTGAGCAGATCGTCGTCGGCGTCAACAAGTTCACCACCAGCGAGCCCTCACCGCTCTCGGCCGGAGAGGGCAATGTCGTCACCGTGCCGGATTCCGTCGAGATGGAAGCCATCGGCCGGCTCAAGGCCTGGCGTTCGGCCCGCGACGACAAGGCAGCACAGGCTGCGCTCGCGGAGCTCTCGGCAGCCGCCAAGGAAGTCCGAAACGTCATGCCGGCCTCGATCGCCTGCGCCAAGGCCGGCGTCACTACCGGCGAATGGGCCCAGGCCCTGCGCGAGATCTTTGGCGAGTATCGCGCCCCGACCGGCGTCGACACCGGCAAGCGGGGCGACGATCCCGGCCTTGCGACCGTCAAGGCCGCGGTCGCGCGCGCGACCGAAAAACTCGGACGCCCACCGCGCTTCCTCGTCGGCAAGCCTGGCCTCGACGGTCACTCCAACGGCGCCGAGCAGATCGCCGTCCGCGCCCGCGATGCCGGCATGGCGGTGAACTATGGCGGCATTCGCCAGACCCCTGAGGAGATCGTCACGCAGGCGCAGGAGACCAAGGCCGACATCATCGGCCTCTCGATCCTTTCCGGTTCGCATCTGCCATTGGTGCGCGATGTCACGGCCCGGCTGCGCGTCGCCGGCATGRCGATCCCGGTCGTGGTCGGCGGCATCATCCCGCCCGATGACGAGAATGCCCTGCGCAACATGGGCGTGGCCGCGGTCTATACGCCGAAGGATTTCGCCTTGGACGGGATCATCGCGGATGTCGCCGGGCTCGCGGCGAAAACGCAGAAATAGGGCACTCGGCGCGCCATCGGCAAACCCGCCGGGGGTAGATGGGCGAGCCGGCGCACCGGCAGCGCAGCAGGTTACGTCACATGATCATCCCGGAGGGCCCGATAGGTCGTCTCAGACCAGCCCCGTGGTCTTCAGCTGCTGATACGCCTTGAGGATCTCCTGCAGCGTGCCTTCGCGCGAGCGGTCGCCGCCATTGGCGTCGGGGTGGAAGCGCTTCACCAGTTCCTTGTAGCGCGCCTTGATCGCGACGGAATCGGCCGTGTCGTCCAGCCCAAGCGCATCGAGCGCCTTGCGCGCCACGGCGCCGACGCGGGGCTCCGGCTTTGCAGCCTGCTGCTCCCTGCGCGTGCCAAAGATGTTGAAACCGTCCTGCACCTCGGGCCCGGCATCGCCGGCAGCCGCCGCGCGTCCGCGCTGCGACATGCGTGCCGCCTTGGAATTGACGCCGAGTTTCCAGGTTGGCCGGTGGCCGATCTCTTCCTGCTTCTGATAGGCGGCGAGCGCCTCGTCATTCATGCCGGAGAAGTAGTTATAGGTCGCGTTATAGGCCTTCACATGTTCGAGGCAGAACTGGAAGAACTGGCCTTCCCGCCCCCTGCCCTTCGGCGCGCGGAACTCACCGGCGCGCTGGCACCCGGAATGGTCGCAGCGCACAGCCACAGTCTCGACCACCTCTTCCGCCTCGGAAGGGCCGATCCTGATCCGGTCGAAAAGGCGARAATTGAAATTCATGGTCTCTCGGTTATGCGGGCGGAAAGCCAAACGGACAAGCTCTGCACGACAGGCGCTGTCAGGCGCCTGCGGCGGACACATTCGAAACGCTGCAGAGATCGGCCCCGATCGCGTCAGAATCCCAGCAATCCGGGTGGCCGTCAATGCGTCCTAGATAATGACGCGCTGCGCCAGTCTCAACGGCTGCATGCGGGATCACCGCCCGAAGCCAATATCGGCCTGGCCCCACGCGGCACGCGGTAGATCGGAGCCTCGCCCGAATCCGCCGCGACCTCGACCAAGCCGACGCCGACATGAGAGCCCGGAGAATCCGGCTCGAATGAGGCGGCGATGACATTCGCCCCCGATTGCGTCATCGGCACGAAGACTGCGGTCGCCGGAACGTCCAGCCGGCGCGGCCTGAGCTCGACCTTCACCGCCTGGTCCGGATTGATGTTCTCGCGATCGGCCTTCTTCACCGTCCCCTTCTGCTCGACGACGAAGGCCTCGACATCGAGCGAAGCCGGCCCGCCCAATGCGCAGACGGCGATGCCCTTCAGCTTCAGGGCTTCAACCGCAGGCTGGCCCGAGGCCAGCACGATATAGCCTTCCGGCCGCACCCGGCGCCCGGTGATCGTCACCTGGCGCGAGTCGCGGAAATCGACTTCCGTCGGCATGTCGGAAGCGGTGTCGGGATTGACCAGCGGGATCGCCATCTTGACGGTGGCAATGCGGTGGCCGACGACCAGCTCGCCTTCGTTCTTCGCCAGTTCGCCGCGCGCAGCCGCGACCGCCTGCAGCACCGCCTTGTCATTGGCGGCGACCGTATCGAGAACCGACCGGGAAATGACGTAATGCGTCGCGATGCGCCGCTCCAGGTTCTCGAGTTTGAGGCCGACGCCGCGCGTCTCGATCAGAAAGGAGACCGCGCCCGAAAGTCCGAACAGGTTGCGCGCGATGCCGGGCGCATTGCCGCCCATCGAGACGACCTTGTCGTCCTTGTTGTAGCCCGTCGTGAAATACCAGAAGGAGGAGAGCCCCTTCTCGGCCATTGCCTTGTCCATCGCAGGCTTGACCAGCTCGGACGCGAGCTTCGTCGTCTGCTGTGGCACGGCCGGATTGGTCGCGTAGAGGATCATAGCATCGGCGGCATTGAGCCCGCCGAACTTCTCGAGCCAGCGATTGGCGACTGAGAACTCATGCACGTCGACGATGACGTCGGGCGGCAGCTCGGCGAGCTTGGCATGCAGCGCCTTCGTCTCCGGCAAGGTCAGCAGCAGGTGATCACGGTTGAGATCAAAGCCGTTGGCACCGGTGCGCTTGTCGGCCGCTGCCCCGTCAGGGTTGGTGCGCGGCACGATCACCACCACCAGCTTGTCGAGCACGGCCTTGAGGTCGGTCGTGGCCAGATCATTGGCGAGTGCGAGCATCGCTTCACCACCGGCCGGCTCGTTGCCGTGCTGCTGGCCGACGAACCAGACGATGGGCCGCCCCAACGCCCTGAGCGCCGCCGCATCCTTGGCGCCTTCCTTGGAGAAGATCAGATAGGGCAGATCACGTCCCTGCTGCGACGTGCCAAGCGAGCCGAGCACGACCTGGGCCGGCGCCTTGGCGGCGAGATCGGCAACGAAGGCGTCGAGCTCGGCCTGCGTGGTCAGCCCGGGCGTGCCGCGTGTCAGCGACGGCGTCGCCAGCGGGATCGGCACGGATTTGTAGCGGGCAAGCACGGCCTCGCTCTGCTTGTAGTCGGCGACCTTGCCCTCCTCCTGCGCCAGAGCGGGAGCGGCTCCGAGCAGCGTCAACAGCCCAAGAGCGAACGCCGTTCTCGTCTTCATCCCAACCTCCAGCGAAATGCCGCATTCACCTGACACCAGGCGGCGACTATGAAACGGCGACGGAGACCGGACAAGCAATCCGCGATTGCTGACGGCCCAGCGGAACGAGGCGACAGATGACCAGCATGGCGGAACGCATCACCAGCAAGCTCGATTCGGCACTGGCGCCGGAGCATCTGCGTGTCATCGATGAATCGCATCAGCACCAGGGCCATGGTGGCTGGCGCGAGGGCGGCGAGACGCATTTTCGCGTCGAGCTCGTTTCCTCCGCCTTTGCCGGCAAGAGCCGGCTGGAGCGTCATCGCCTCGTCAACGCGGCGTTGGYCCAGGAACTGGCCGACCGGGTGCATGCGCTGGCGATTGTCGCCAAGGCACCGGGAGAGGCCTGAGCCGATCAGCTCTTGGCCGATCAGCTCTTGCCCGGCCGCTCCGGCATGAAGGCGTAGATCGCGCTCGGGACGAGCAGCAGCGCCGCAAAGCCCCAATGGAGATGGGCAAAGGTGGTCGCGGCGTCGAGTCCGGCCTGGCGCTGCTCGGCGATGAACCAGCCCGAGCCGGACTGGATCGCCGCTGCGCCTGCAATGAACAGGAAATTGATGCAGGTCATGCCACGCCCGATCAGGTGCTCGGGAAAGAACAGCCGTGCATGCGCCATCAACACCGCATAGGTGAACCCCGTCGCGCCGATGAGCGCGAACAGGCCGATGGCCAGCGCCGAATGCGCATCCCCCCAGAGTGCCAGGGCGATGAAACAGAACGCGGTCAGCACCGTCCCCCACAAGACCAGCGGCTTGCTGCGGCCGAGCCGCTGTTCGAGCCCACCATAGAGGAAGGCGCCCGCGATCATGGTCATCGCCATCGCCGTTGCGACATGGCCGCTGGCGATCGCATCGAAACCGTGCACGCCGCTCATGAAGGGCGCAATCCAGAGACCGCGGATCGTCGCGATGATCGCGTAGCCGGTGAGGGTGATCGGCGCGAGCAGCCAGAGCGGACGGAGCGCGAGAATGCTCCGCAGCCCCTTGAGCAGGCCTTCGTCACCGCCTGAGGCCGCCTTGGCCCTGGGCGGATCACGAACCAGCGCGGCGGCGACCACGGTCGCGGCCAGGAAGCAGGCGGCCACGACCAGCATCGACGGCCGCCAGCCGAAGCGGGCAGCCGCGACCGCCAGCGGGCCCGCGCCGACGAGATTGCCGATCGAGCCGAGGCCGATAAAGGCCGAGGTCAGGAAACCGAAGCGCTTGGGATCTTGCGTGCGTGCGAACAGGAACAGCGCAGACATGAAGATCGGCGAGCAGCCAAGCCCGAGCATCGCCATGCCGAGCGTGCCGGTGACAGCGTGGGTCGCCGTCGCGAAGAGGAAGGCGCCGGCCGAGCCGATTGCCATCGTCACGGCGACGGTCCGGCGCGGCCCCAGCCGGTCGAGCGCCCAGCCGACCGGGAACTGCGCCAGGGCGAAGGTTATGAACCAGGCCGCGCCCAGAAATCCCAGCTCGCGCGGCCCGATCCCCAGATCCGTCATCACCGGGCTGGCGATGACGCTCAGGAAGGATCGGTAGAAGATCGAGAGGATATAGGCCGGCAGCAGCGCCAGGAAGATCGTCACGTCAGACGGTCACTTGATCCGCTCGAGCACCGAGACATAGTTGGCCACCGCAGCCCCACCCATGTTGAAGATACCGCCCAGGCGTGCGTCCTGGACCTGCATGCCTTCGGGCGCCTCGCCAGTGAGCTGCATAGCGCTGAGCACATGCATCGAGACGCCGGTCGCGCCGATCGGATGGCCCTTGGCCTTCAGGCCGCCGGAGACATTGACCGGCAGCTTGCCGCCCTTCTGCGTCCAGCCTTCCTTGATGGCGCGGGCGCCCTCGCCTTCTTTCGTCAGGCCCATCGCCTCGTATTCGATCAGCTCGGCGACGGTGAAGCAGTCATGCGTCTCGACGAAGGAGAGATCATCCAGCGTGACGCCGGCATCGGCGAGCGCCTTCTTCCAGGCTTCGGCACAGCCGTCGAATTTGAGGATGTCGCGCTTCGACATCGGCAGGAAGTCCTGGACATGGGCCATGCCACGGAAGCCGACGGCCCGGCGCATTTCCATCGCCGTCGCCTGATCGGCCAGTACCAGCGCGGCAGCGCCGTCCGAGACCAGCGAACAATCGGTGCGCTTCAGCGGCCCGGCGACATAGGGGTTCTTCTCGCTCTCCTCGCGGCAGAAGGCGAAGCCGAGATCCTTGCGCATCTGCGCATAGGGGTTCTCGACGCCATTCTTGTGGTTCTTGGCCGCGATCATGGCGAGTGCATCCGACTGATCGCCATGGCGCTGGAAATAGGCGGCGGCAATCTTGCCGAACACACCGGCGAAGCCACCGGGGGTCTCGCCATCTTCCGGCAGATAGGAGGCCTTGAGCAGGAATTTGCCGATATCGGCCGAAGGTGTCTTGGTCATCTGCTCGACGCCGACGACGAGCACGATCTTGGCATCGCCGGCCTTGATGGCGCGCACGCCCTGGTGCACGGCGGCCGAGCCGGTCGCACAGGCATTTTCGACCCGCGTCGTCGGCTTGAAGCGCAGCGCCGGGTCCGCCTGCAGCACGAGCGAGGCCGTGAAATCCTGGGCGGAGAAGCCTGCATTGTAGTGGCCGAGAACGATCTCATCGACCTGTTCGGCGGGAATGCCGGCATCGACCAACGCGTCCGTCGCCACGCGGACGATCAGGCTCTCGATGGTTTCGGCATCCTGCTTGCCGAACGGCGTGTGGGCCCAGCCGACGATTGCAGCGCTCATGACGACCTCTCAGAGTAATGTGCAGTTACACTTATCTGCGCCCGACCACGGTATCGTTCAAGCCGGAAACAGCGCAATCCGGCCGTGCGCAGAAAGGGGGACTGCCCGCGAAGCCCCGCTCGTAACGATATAGCGCGTTGCCGCCCATGAGGGGAGAGGATGAGCCTGTTCGCGCATTCTGCGCCGGCTCTCTGCATGACGCTGGAGACTGTGCTGGGCTTGCCTGGTCGAGCTTTCCGCGTCCACCTGTGCCCGCGGCACGTCCAACTGACGGCCTACATTTTCTCGCCGGGCAGCTGACTGGCTTGTTTCACCCAAGCGGCGAACTGCGCCTCGTCGAGTTCGCCCTCATGGATATCGAGATAGCGCACGTCCTTCTGCTTGGACGCACCGAGCGGAACAGGGCTCAGCGATGCGCCGCGGAAGAACGCAACTTTCACGTATGTCGTGAGGCAATGAAAGCCGAGGAACCAGCCTTGGTCCTGACCCTCCACTCCGTAGAAGGGCGAATTCCATTTGACCGCCTTGCGCGCCCCGGGAACGGTGCGCTCGATGATGGCATCGAGGCGGCGTCCGACGTCGCTTTTCCAGCCCGGCATGGCCGCGATATAGGCCTGCACGGGGGCGTCACCATAGCCCTTGGCAATCTGGGGATTGCCACCCGAAAGCAGGACGACTTCGCCCGGCTGCGCCTTCAGCGCCGATCTGCGCGGTCTGGCCCGCTTCTCGAGAACCGGCTCGGCGGCCTCGTTCTCCGTGGCCTGCTCCGGCTTTCTGGACATCCCAGTCATCATCTTCACTGCTGTCTGGCGGTGCGTCGGCCGCCGCCCGATTTGGCGGCATAGGGCAGCGCGAACATGTAGAGACCGGTGGGCAGAAGCACGAAGAGCGGGAACAGCGGCAGGAAATACACCCACTCGGCAGGCTGCTTCCCAAGGCCCAAGGCGATGAAGATCGCGATGACGACCACCGTAAAAATAATCGACATCCAGCGGTGGATCTGCCGAATCCAGTCGTTCCAGTTCATTGGGACCTCCTCTGAGGGCAAGGTGCAGCGGATCGGGCGACGCAGACGTCAATCCGTCCGMGCCATGACCTCTTCCAGATTTCCAAAGAACCGCGGCCAGCCAGCCATTGCTCCCCGGTAATAGGGCTGCTGGTCCGGCCTGAACCCCGTCTGCTCCATGCGCAGAAAGGTCCCGGTGCTCGTAGGGATGAGCGTCCAGGTGACGACGCTCTCGAGATCCTTGGTGTTCCACGTGTAGGTCAGCGTCTTGTGCGGCTCGATCGCCTGAATTTGACACTCGACGACGCCCCAGTCCGCGCTGAGATTGAACCGGTGGCCCAGATCTGGCTTGAAGTTGTTCTTCATCAGCCACTCCTCGATGAGATGCGGTTGCGTGAGAGCGCGCCAGAGCTTTTCCGGCGGATGGGCTATCTCACGCTCGACAACGACCGAGAGCGTTTCGGTCGACGTTTCGTTCATTGGTCCATCCTCTTCAGCAGGTCTTCGAGGTCGTCGAATTTACTGTGCCAGAACCCGGCCATTTGGTTCGTCCAGTCGATCAGCGGGCCCAGGGCGCCGATTTGCGCGCTATAATGCGTCTGACGCCCTTCATGGCGATCCCGCACCAGCCCGGCCTGCTTCAGAATGCCGAGATGCTTTGAAACGGCCGGCTGCGAGATCCCGGCTTGGGCTGTGAGTGCCCCGACCGTCTGCTCACCTTCGCGACACAGCCGTTCGAAAATGCCCCGCCGCGTCGGATCGGCGAGCGTCCTGAAGAGCGCGTCGTGAGCGTTCAGCATCGGAACCCATAACTCATTGGCTATTGATTTGACTCATAACCGCCGAGATATGCGTAGGTCAAGCGCGGTGCTATCGCAGCACCATGATCGGTCACAGGAACCACCGGACATGTCGTACGGAGAGGCAGCCTCGCCACCCGTTGCGGCGCGGCTGTTCATCGGTCAGCCGGCACATATCGGCGCTGGGTCGAACCTGTCAGGCACCCAAGATCGGCCGTGTCCGCAAGATAGTCGCCCAAGCGGTTCCGTGGAGCGGCGGCCGGCTAAATCGCCAGCATCAGGAGCAGGCCGACACCGAAGACGATCATTGCCATGCCCAGCAGTTCGCGCCGCGTCGTACCTTCCGAGAACATCTTGCGCGAGGCGATCTGCGCCAGTGGCACTTCGATCAAAGCCAGGGTCCGGACATTGGCCGCCGTCGTCAGCGAGAAGCCGATGAACCAGAACTGCGAAGCCGCCGCGCCAAGGAAACCCGCCGTCAGCGAACGGCGCCAGTTCTTCAGGCTCAGGACCAGCGCCTTGCGGTTGGCGATCAGCATGTAGAGCGTCAGGATCAGTGTCTGCAGGCCCAGCCCCAGAGCAAGGGTCGTCGTCGCCCGGATCAGGAAGTCGCCATCCGRCAGAGACTGGATCGCGCCGCGATAGCCGATGGCCGACAGCGCGAAGCAGGCGCCTGAGCCGATGCCGAGCAGCGCGGGACGCAGGCCCGCCCGGCTCAGCTTTTCGCCCGGCTTCCAGGAAACCAGGACGACACCGGCCGTTGCGATCACGATCGCTGCGAATTTCGCCGGGCTCAGCGCATCCCCGAGCAGCAGCGCTCCGAAGACCGCCACCTGGACTGGCTCCGTCTTGGTATAGGCGGTGGTCACGGCGAAGGAGCGCTCTCTCATCGCCGCCAGCATCAGGGCCGTCGCCGCGATCTGGGTCAGCGCGCCCCAGCTCGTGATGCCGAGCGTCGCAAGGCTGATCTGCGGCGGCAGGCGCCCCAGGCCAAGGCAGACGAGGAGCAGGAACAGCAGCGCGAAGGGCAGACCGAACAGGAAGCGCACCTGCGTCGCGCCGACGACGCCGATCACCTCCGTCAGCGAGCGCTGGGTGAGGTTGCGCGCCGTCTGCAGCAGCGAGGCGACGATCGTTGCCGGGATCCAGAAGAGGGTAAAGCTCACGCGGGCATCCGGGGCTGGAACTGTGACCAAGGCTTTACGGCCGCCCGACATGACTAGGCAAATCGCTCCGCTGGGGGTAGGTATGCGTCCATGGGCGGGCCGATCGGTCGCGCCGTCTCGAAAATGCCGCACGCGTCGCGTTGAACCCTGCGCCTTCAACCCTCGTCCAGACAGGCTCAAGACCCGCCCGATGAACGCTCCCCGTCTCGCTGTCCTCGCCCTTGCCCTGTCCGTCAGCGCTCCGGCCCTCGCCGGCACGAGTCTGGTGGTCGATGCGTCCAGTGGCGCCGTTCTCTCCAGCGAGAATGYCAGCCAGGCCTGGCACCCGGCCTCGACCACGAAGATGATGACGGCCTATCTGGCGCTCAAGGCAGTGCGGGCCGGCAAGCTCGGGCTTGAAACGGCGATCCCCGCCTCGAAGCGGGCCGCGAGCCAGCCGCGCGTCAAGGTCTATATCCGCGCCGGGCAGGAGATCACGCTCGACAACGCCCTGCGCATCATGATGGTGAAATCGGCCAACGACATCGCCTATGTCATCGCCGAGGGCGTCGGCGGCGATGTCGAGACCTTCGTCGGGATGATGAATGCCGAAGCCCAGCGCCTCGGCATGAATGACACGGTCTTCACCAATCCGAATGGCTGGCATGATCCGAACCAGCAGGTCAGCGCCCGCGACCTCGCGGTTCTCGCCATGGCGCTGATGCGCGAATTCCCGGACTATTCCGATTACTGGAACACCGGCTCGGTTCAGCTCGGCAAGCAGGTTCTCCAGAACACGAACGGCCTCGTCGGACGCTATTCCGGCATCTCCGGCATGAAGACCGGTTTCGTCTGTGCCTCGGGTTTCAACGTCGTGGCGACGGCGACGCGTGGCGGCCGCACGCTCGTCGCGGTCGTGCTGGGTGCGCTGTCCGCCTCCGAACGCACCGTCAAGGCGGCGCAGTTGCTCGATGACGGCTTCTCGAAATGGGGAGGCTCCGGCTACACCCTCGCCAGCCTGCCCTCCGGCAATGGTGGACGCGCCAACAATATCTGCGACGAGGTTCGCCGCAGAGGCGGCGGCGTGGCTTTGGCCGACGATTCCGACGTGTCCGGCCCCATCGCCGCCAATGCCGCATCCGGCAGCGGCAATGACAACGCCATGAGCGAGCGCTTCGGCGGACCGCAGCCGCAGGCTCGCGCCACAGGCGCCCTGCTGATGCGCACGCCCTCCGGCCGGATCACGCTCGGGCCGCGCGCGCCCATGACACCGGTACAGGTCTCCTTCGGCCGCTCACCGAGCTCTGCTTCGGCCCCGCTCGCCGCCAATGTCACAGCGCGGCCCGACACGCAGTTCGCCCGCGATCGCGCGCCGGTCATTACGCCAGGAGCCCCGGTGTCCGCCGGAGTAGCATCCGGCCCATCGACACGCACCGCCTCGAGCAATGGCGCCATTCCGCGCGGGACGACGGCCTTCGCTCCGAGCAGCGAGGATGTCCAGCCTCCGTCGAATGCCTTCCAGAGCGGCCCCATGAAGCTGCAGGGCGCGATCCGGCCCGGCGCGGCGGCGGCGTCCAGCCTGCGCCCTGGCTCGGCCGCAGGCATCAAACAGGCCGCCCGCCCGCCAGTAAGGCCGGCCCCCGCCAAGCCCGACGCGGCGGCGAAGGCCAAGCCGGAAGCGGCGGCAAAGGCCAAGACCAAGCCGGGGCAGAGCGAACCCAAGCCTCAGCCGGCCCGCACAGGCGCCGTGAAGCCCCCCGTCAAGCCGAAAGCCAAGGTGAACGACGACGCCTGAGTCCTGGAGGGTGCGCGCCGAGACAGCCCGCACCGCCAGTCGACACGGCATCGCCCTGGCGTTTGCCTCGGCTGCCGCCTATGGCAGCAACATCGTCTCGGCCCAGCTCGCGGGCCAGGCCGGCCTGAGCGGGCCGCTGCTGGTTTTCTACCGGGTTTTCATCATGCTCGCGCTGGTGGCCGGAGCCGCCTGGCTTCTGCGGGCAAACTTCAGGGTTCCGCGGCACCAATACCGGGCGCTGCTGGCCTTCGGCCTGACCAGCGCTCTCGTCGGCTCGGCTTACCTGTCCTCGGTCGCCTTCCTGCCCGTGACCGTCGCCGCCGTCATTTTCTACACCTACCCGGTTATCATCGTCCTGGCCGAGCCGCTGCTGACGCCTGCGCGCTTCAGCCTCGACCGACTTGCGGTGGCGCTGACCGCCTTTCTCGGTGTCGGCATGGTCGTCGGGCCCGATCTGCATGGGCTCGATCCGCGCGGGCTTGCGCTCGCGCTCGCAGCCAGCCTCGCGGCCGCGGCACAGTTTTTCGCGGGCTCCGCCTGCGCCGCGACGCCGMTCGCGCCAAAACTGTTCTGGTCGCATCTGCTCATCCTGCCGGTGACAGCGGGCATTCTCGCTTTCGTTGGCGGCTTTGCCCTTCCGAGCGCGCTGGCCTTGGCACCGATGGCCGTCGCGATCACCATTGGCGGCTATCTCGTCGGCTTCCTGTTCCAGGTGATGGCATTGGCCCGTGTCGCGCCAGGCCCCGCTGCCCTCACCTTTTGTGCCGAGCCGGTCTTTGCCGTCGGGATAGCCGCCGTGATGCTCGGCGAGCGGGTCGGCGCGCTGCAATATGCGGGCGGCGCCCTTGTCGTCGTCGCGATCATGGCTAATGTAATATTGGAACAAAATCGGGCGCGACGCGTGCCTGCCCTTAGCCTTGATCGATGATGCCCGACATGACCGGTAGCGACCAGAGACCCATCCCGATCCCGTTGACCTTGCTCACGGGCTTCCTTGGAGCCGGCAAGACGACCCTGCTCAACCGGCTGCTCAAGGACCCCGCGCTTGCCGATACCCTCGTGATCGTCAACGAGTTCGGCGAGATCGGGCTCGACCATCTGATGATCGAGGGTGTCGAGGAGAACATGGTTCTGCTCGCCTCCGGCTGCCTCTGCTGCACCATCCGCGATGACCTCATCGTCACGCTGGAAGACCTCTTGCGCCGCCGCGACAACCATCGCATCGCGCCATTCAAACGCGTGGTGATCGAGACCACCGGCCTTGCCGACCCGGCACCGATCCTCAATGTGCTGATCAACCACCCCTATCTCGCCATGCGCTTCAGGCTCGACGGCGTCGTCACGCTGGTCGATGCCGTCAACGGCATGGCGACGCTCGACGCCCATGAGGAGGCGCGCAAGCAGGTGGTCGCGGCCGACAGGATCGTGCTGACCAAGGCGGACCTGGTCGCGGATGGTCAGGCGGTCGAGGTGCTACGCCAGCGACTCCTGGCGCTCAATCCCGGGATCAACCTTCTCGCGCCGGATGCTCCGGCTGCGGACTTGATCAGCGCCGGCCTCTACGACCTTGCCGACAGGCCCCAGGCCCTGCGGAACTGGCTTGCCGTCGAGGCTCTGGCGACCGGCTCGGGCGGCCATCACCATCACAATCACGATCACGATCATCACGCCGATGGACACGGGCACGGGCATGACAATCATCATCATGATGTGAACAGGYATGACGAGAGCATCCGCGCCTTCTCGCTCTCGGCTGATGCTCCGATCAATCTGGCGACCTTCGAGCTGTTCTGGACCTTGCTGCGCTCGACCCACGGGGCGAAGCTCCTGCGGCTGAAGGGGCTCGTCGCCATAGCCGAACACGCCGGCCAGCCGCTGCTGGTCCATGCGGTCCAGCAGATCCTGCATCCCCCGATCCTGCTCGACAGCTGGCCTGATGCAGACCAACGCTCGCGCCTGGTCCTCATCGTCAAGGACCTCGACGAGGCGATGGTGCAGCGCCTCTGGGCCGCCTTCCTTGGTCAGGCTTCGGCGGCGCTCACGCCTCCGCGCGCAACAGCCGCCGGATGATCTTGCCCGTCGTCGTCAGCGGCAGTTCCTCGCGAAAGGCGATCTCGCGCGGATATTCGTGCGCCGAGAGCCGCTCGCGCACGAAGCGTTGAAGTTCACCGGCCAGATCCTGCGAAGGCGCGAAGCCGGCATTCGGCACGACGAAGGCCTTGACGATCTCGGTCCGGAGTTCGTCCGGCTTGCCGACGACCGCCGCCAGCGAAACCGCCGGATGCTTCAGCAGGCAGTCCTCGATCTCCCCCGGCCCGATCCGATACCCCGATGAGGTGATGACATCGTCGTCGCGGCCGACGAAGTGGACATAGCCATCGGCATCCCGCACGGCCTGATCGCCAGTGGTCATCCAGTCGCCGATGAATTTGTCGACCGTCGCCTCCGGCCGGAGCCAATAGCCGAGGAACATCACCGGGTTCGGCCGCCGGATGGCAATCTGCCCTTCCTCGTCCGGCGCGCATTCCGAGCCATCGGGCCGGATGATCGCGACCTCATGGCCGGGAGTCGGCTTGCCGATGAAGCCGGGCCGGCTGACGCCGATCATCGCGCAGGACGACAGCACGAGATTGCACTCGGTCTGGCCATAAGCCTCGTTGATCGTCAGCCCCAGCGCCTCGCGGCCCCAGCTCAGCGTCTCGGCTCCAAGCGCTTCGCCGGCTGCCGCGACCGTGCGCAGTTTCAGGTCAARGCGGTCGCGCGGCTTGCCCACACTGCGCAGCATCCGGAGCGCTGTCGGCGGGATGAAGGCATTGCGGATGCCGAGATCGGCCATCAGCCGAAAGGCGTCTTCGGGGTCGAAACGGGTATGGGCGCGCGCCACGACCGGAACGCCGAAATGCAGCGCCGGCAGCAGCATATTGAGCAGACCGCCGGCCCAGGCCCAGTCGGCCGGCGTCCAGGCGAGGTCGCCGGGCATCGGCAGGAACTCGTGCACCATCTGCACACCGGGCAGATGCCCCGGCAGAACCCTGTGGCCATGCAGCGCGCCCTTCGGGTTGCCCGTGGTGCCGGAGGTATAGATCATCAGAGCCGGATCGTCGGGCCCGGTGTCCGCAACTGAGAAATCCTCGCTCGCATCCGCCAGCAACTGCCCCCAGTCCTCAGCACCCGCCCCGGCGCCATCCGTGGACACCATCAGGTCGAGATCGGGCAGCGGCTCGGCAATCTGCCGAACCTTCATCAAGCCCGCTGCATTGGAGATGAGCGCGCTCGCGCCGGAATCGCGCAGGCGATAGGCCAGCGCATCGACCCCGAAGAGCGCGGCCAGCGGCACCGCGATGGCGCCCAACTTATAGGCGGCGAGATGTGCGGTGAGCACGGCCTCTCCCTGCGGCAGCAGGATCGCGACCCGATCTCCGACGCCGACGCCGCGCATCGACAGCGCCGTCGCCAGTCGGTTCGATTGCGCTCGCAACCGGCCGAAGCTGACCGGCGTTACCGTCCAGTCAGGGGCGACGTCGAGAATGGCCGGCCGGTCGGGCTCCAGCGCGGCCCAGCGATCGCAGACATCGACAGCAATGTTGTAGCGCTCTGGAATCCGCCACTGGAAGGTCTCGCGCAGGCGGCCGTAATCGCGCAAATCGGGAAGCATGAAAGATTGAGGGTCCGGCGTTGATGGCGCGGCACGATAGGCAGCCCTCGCCGCGCTGTCACCTTGGCGCTAGGTCAGATCCGCTCTGCACCTTGCTCAGCCATTCGCCATCTGCGAACGCCGGGCCCAGCCCGTCATGCGGCTCTCGACAAGGTCGACGATGGCGACGAGAAGCACGCCGAGGACCGCAAGCACGATCAGCGCCGCAAAGATCAGCGGCACGTTGAAATCAGCCGAAGCGCGGGTGATCAGGTTGCCGATGCCGAGATTGGAGGCATTCTGCTCGCCGATCACCGAGCCGACATAGGCGAGCGTGATCGAAACCTTCAGCGCCCCGAAGAAATAGGGCAGCGCGCGCGGAATCCCGACCTTGGTCATGATGTCGTAGCGGCTGGCACCCAGTGCCTTCAGCACATCCTCGGTCTCGGGCTCGATCGTGGCCAGCCCGGTCGCGACATTGACGACGATCGGGAAGAACGAAATCACGAACGCGGTCAGCACCGGCGGCTGCCAGCCGACCCCGAACCAGATCACCAGGATCGGCACGACAGCGACCTTGGGAATCGAGTTGAAGCCGACAAGCAGCGGGTTCAGGCCCGCATAGATCAACCGGGACGAGCCGACGAGCAGGCCGAGCGCCAGACCGAACACGATCGAGAGCACAAAGCCGGCCGTGGTCATCCAGAGCGTGTGAAAGGCGTTCGTGTAGAGCGGCTTTTGATACTGCACCAACGCAGCCCAGATCGCGGAGGGCGGCGGCAGGATGAAGGAGGAGATCGCGAAGGCGCGGCAGGCGATCTCCCAGATCGCGAAGAAGCTAAGCGTGAACAGATAGGGCGCGAGCCTCAGCCAGAGCGAGCGCTTCATGCCGCCTCCCGCGCCGTACGGATATGGCCGCGCAACTCATGCACGACCGACGCGAATTCAGGCGTATAGGTGATGTCGAGATCACGCGGGCGCGGAAAATCGATCTCGCGCTCGGCGATGATCCGCCCCGGCCGCGCCGACATGCAGAACACCCGGTCGGCCAAGAAAACGGCCTCGCGCAGATCATGGGTCACCAGGATCACGGTGATGCCGCGCTCGGCATGAAGATCGCGGATCACGCACCAGAGTTCTTCGCGCGTAAAGGCATCGAGCGCACCGAAGGGCTCATCCAGCATCAGGAGCTTCGGCTCATGGATCAGCGAGCGGCACAGCGAGGCGCGTTGCTGCATGCCGCCGGACAGCTGCCAGGGGAATTTCTGGCCCATGCCCTCGAGTCCGACCTTGGCGAGCAGAGCCTCGGCCCGCGCGACATAATCCGACTTGTTGGCACGCAAGCGCGAACGATGCGGCTCGACGATCTCCAGCGGCAGCAACAGGTTCCGCAATGTCGTGCGCCAGGGCAGCATCACCGGATTCTGGAAGGCCATGCCGGTGATCTTGATCGGCTGCGTCACCCCCTGCCCGGCGACGATCACCGTGCCGCGCCGGGGCCGCTGCAGGCCGGTCGCGAGCTTCATCATCGTGGACTTGCCGCAGCCGGAGGGGCCGACGATCGCCGCGAACTCGCCCTCCCGGATCTTCAGCGAAAGCCCGTCCACGGCGGGGGTGCTTTCGCCTCCGCCGTAGACATGGGTAACTTCGTGGAGTTCGACGAAGGCGCTCAAGCGCGAGCCCGCAAGGTCGAGCGCATCAGAACTTCCGCTCGGCCACAGGCGGCAGGTAGCTGTCGTCGAAAGCCGCCCCGGCCTTCGCCTTGTCCTTGAACGTGAAGGTCAGCCCAATCTGGTCCAGCGCCCGTTCCCAGCGCGCCTTGTCGATACCGCCAAAGCCATCGGCCTTGACTGCTGGCGTCATGACGTTCTGGGCGATCGTCATCTTGAGGCGCTCGACCTCGACCTCGAGCTTGGCGACATCGTTGCGCTGGATCACGAGCTTGCCGCCGAGTTCCGGGTCGGCCACCGTGTCGCGAACGCCTTTGGTGATCGCCCGAAGCAGGCCACGCACGGCCTCGGGCTTTTCGGCCGCGAATTTCGGCGAGACCATCACGACATTGCCGTAGAGCTCGACGCCGTAATCCGACATCAGCAGAGTGACGATGTCGTCGACGGGAACGCCGCGTGATTTCAGGTTGATATAGGAGGAGTTCGCGAAGCCGAACACCGCGTCGACCTCGCCTGAGGCCAACATCGGCTCACGCACGGGGAAGCCGACATTCTCCATCCGCATCTTGCTGTCGTCGAGCTTGTTGACGGTCTTGAAGATCGGCCATTGCGCAAAGGCCGCGTCAGCCGCCGGCGCGCCGAACTTCTTGCCCTCGAGGCTCTTCACGTCTGCGCTGATGCCCCGGCTCTTGCGGCCGACGATCGAGAAGGGCGGCCGGTCATAGACCATCATCACCGCCTTCAGATCGACGCTGGGATTCTCGTCGCGGAACCGGATCAGCGAATTCACGTCGCCGAAGCCGGCATCGTAGGTGCCGGACGCCACCCGCGGGATCGCCTCGCGCGAGCCGTTGCCCGTGTCGATCGTGACGTCGAGGCCCTCGGCTTTGAAATAACCCTTCTCCTGCGCCATCAGGAACAGCGCAGCCGGGCCCTCGAAGCGCCAGTCGAGCGTGAAGCGAACGGCGGTCTGAGCGAAGGAGGGACCCGCGCCGGTCAGGCAGGCTGCGGCGAGCCCCAGGGCGCCCAGCGCACGGCTCATCCCACGCCGGGAGAGCATCGTGGGGCGGAACGGGTTCGTCGACATCGGCAGCTCCGGATCATCACATGCAGGCGGGTCGGCAGGACCCGTTCGAACGGAACGCGACCAGCAAATCCCATGCCGTGGCGTCCTATGCTCAAACTGGCCGAATACAAAACAAGGTCAAGCGCATAGCGCCGAAAATGCATGCACTGCGCCTAAAATATAACGCGACGTCACCAGGCCCGATCGCGATCGGCTAAAGCGGCAGCGCTCCGTCGGTCTTGACCTCCTCCATCACGGCATAGGTCCGCGTCTCACGCACCGCCGGCAGCGCCAGCAGCACTTCGCCGAGGAAACGACGATAGGCGTTCATATCGGCCACCCGCGTCTTCACGAGATAGTCGAAACCGCCGGCCACCATGTGGCATTCCAGCACTTCGGGCGCCCGTTTCACCGCGGTTGCGAAACGCTCGAAGGCGTCGGGCGTCGTCTTGTCGAGATAGACCTCGACGAAGACCAGCAGATGCAGCCCCAGCTTCAGCGGATCGAGCGTCGCGCGATAGCCCGTGATGTAGCCGTCTCGCGAGAGCCGCTTCAGTCGCTCACCGGTCGCGGTTGGCGACAGGCCAACCTTTTCAGCCAGTTCGACGCCGGCGATGCGCCCGTCGGATTGCAGCATGGCGAGGATACGCCGGTCGGTTCGATCGAGCACGGGATTATTCTCTAAAAGCTCCGGAATATTCGAAGATAGATAAAGGCCATCACGGAAAATGGCCATTGATATCCGGCCACGCAAGCGCGATCCTTGAAATCATCCCGTCATTCATTCGGAATCGCACCATGGCCGCTCCTGCCCCCCGTCCGGTCGCCCCGTCCGGTCGCCACGCCTTCCGCGCGCCCTATGCCGAAGACGATACGACGATTGCGGCACGGCTGCTTGCCGGCGCCAGGCGCGAACCCGCAGCCAAGGCGAGGATCGACCAGCGCGCGACCGGGCTGATCGAGGCCATCCGGACCCGCAAGGTCGGCCTGGGTGGCATCGAGGAACTCCTGCGCGAGTACTCGCTCTCGACCAAGGAGGGACTTGCGCTGATGGTTCTGGCCGAAGCGCTGCTGCGCGTGCCGGATTCCACGACCGCCGACCAGTTGATCGAGGACAAGCTCGGCCAGGGCGATTTCGCCCATCACGAATCCAAATCGGATGCCTTCCTGATCTCGGCTTCGTCCTGGGCGCTTGGCATCACCGCCCGCATCATCCAGCCGGGCGAGACGCCGACCAGCATCATCGGCAATCTGTCGAAGCGCCTTGGCCTGCCGGCCGTCCGCACCGCCACCCGCCAGGCGATGCGTGTCATGGGCAATCATTTCGTGCTCGGCCAGACCATCGAGGAGGCTCTGAAGCGCGCTCGCTCGGGCACCGGCAAGCTCTATCGCTATTCCTTCGACATGCTCGGCGAAGGCGCACGCACCCAGGCCGATGCCGACCGCTATTTCGCCTCTTACGCCGCGGCCATCGACGCAATCGGCCGCTCGGCCGGCAATGACCCTCTGCCGAACAGGCCGGGCATCTCGGTCAAGCTGTCGGCCCTGCATCCGCGCTATGAGGCCACCAGCCACGAGCGCGTGCTGAGCGAACTCGTGCCCAAGGTCATCACGCTGGCCCAGCAGGCCAAGGGCTACGACCTGAACTTCACGATCGACGCCGAGGAAGCCGACAGGCTGGAACTCTCGCTCGACGTCATCGATGCGGTGACGGCAGATCCGACGCTCGCCGGCTGGGACGGCTTCGGCCTCGCGATCCAGGCCTACCAGAAGCGCGCCTCGGCGGTGATCGACCATATCGCGGCCCTGGCCGAGCGCCACAACCGCCGCATGATGGTGCGCCTGGTCAAGGGCGCCTACTGGGATACCGAGCTGAAGCGCGCCCAGGAGCGCGGCCTCTCCGACTACCCCGTGTTCAGCCGCAAGGCGATGACCGACCTCAACTACGAGGCCTGCGCCGCGCAGCTGCTGGCCTTGCGTCCACGCATCATTCCGCAATTCGCCACCCACAACGCATTGACGGTCGCAGCGGTCGCCGAGATGGCGGGCGGCTCCCAGGGCTTCGAGTTCCAGCGCCTGCACGGCATGGGCGAGGCGCTCTATGAGAGGTTGCTCCAGGAGGATTCCGGCTTCGCCTGCCGCACCTACGCCCCGGTTGGCGGCCATCAGGATCTGCTTGCCTATCTCGTGCGCCGTCTGCTCGAGAACGGCGCGAACTCCTCCTTCGTCAGCGTGTCCGGCGACCCTGACGTACCGGTCGCACAGCTGCTCGTACCCCCTGCCGACATCATCGGCACCTCGGCAGCGGCTCGCCATCGCCGAATTCCGCTTCCCGCCGACATGTTTGGCGCCTCGCGCAAGAACTCGGCCGGCGTCGAGCTTGGGCATGAGGCCAGCCTCGTCGCGCTTCAGTCGGAGATCGGCCAGGCAGCAGCCAAGCCGTTCCCCGAGGCGACGGTGATCATCGACGGCAAGCCGGCCGGTGGCGTCTCCCGCCCCGTCCTGTCCCCGATCGATGCCCGGCAGGTCGGGACCGTCCTGGAAGCCGATGATGCCCTGGCCGATCGCGCCATCCAGGCGGCCCAGGCCGGCTTCACCAGCTGGAACCGCACCCCCGCCCGGACGCGCGCTGCCGCCCTGCGCAAGGCTGCGGACCTGATGGAGGACCGACGCGGCCTGCTGCTCGCACTGCTCCAGGCCGAAGCCGGCAAGACGCTTGACGATGCCATTTCGGAGGTGCGCGAGGCCGTCGATTTCTGCCGTTACTATGCGGCCGAAGCCGAAGCGCATTTCGCCACGCCGCAGGTACTTCCCGGCCCGACCGGCGAGGAGAACCGCCTGATCTTGCGTGGGCGCGGGCCGTTCGTCTGCATCGCGCCCTGGAATTTCCCGCTGGCGATCTTCTCGGGCCAGGTCGTTGCCGCGCTCGTCGCCGGCAATAGCGTCGTCGCCAAGCCAGCCCCGCAGACGCCGCTGATCGCCGCCGCTACGGTCCGCCTGCTCCACGATGCCGGCATTCCAGCTTCCGCCCTCCATCTCGTGCCGGGAGACGGCAAGGTCGGCGCCCGGCTCGTCGCTCATCCAGCCGTGGCCGGCGTCGCCTTCACCGGCTCGACCGCAACGGCGCGCGCCATCAACCGGACGCTCGCGGCCAAGGATGGGCCGATCGTTCCGCTGATCGCAGAGACGGGCGGCCTCAACGCCATGATCGTCGATGCGACCGCCCTGCCTGAGCAGGTCGCCGACGACGTCGTGATGTCGGCCTTCCGCTCGGCCGGGCAGCGCTGCTCGGCGCTGCGCCTCCTGGTGGTGCAGGAGGATGTCGCCGACAAGATCCTCGAGATGATCGTCGGTGCCGGGAAGGAGTTGAAGCTCGGCGATCCGCGCGCCATCGACGTTCATGTCGGTCCGGTGATCGATGCCGCCGCCAAGAGCCGGCTCGACAATCATGTCGCGGCGATGCGCGCCGAGGGCCGGGTCGAATGGGCCGGCAGCACGCCGGCGCTCGGCGGCACCTTCGTCGCACCGCATATCGTCAAGCTCGACGACATCTCCGACCTCACCCAGGAGCATTTCGGCCCCATCCTGCATGTCGTGCGCTGGAAGGCCGGGGAACTCGACAAGGTCATCAACCAGATCGAGGCCACCGGGTATGGGCTGACGCTCGGCGTGCATTCGCGCATCGAGACGACGGTCGAGCGGGTTGCCGAGCGGCTCTCCACCGGCAATGTCTACGTCAACCGCAACATCATCGGTGCCGTCGTCGGTGTGCAGCCCTTTGGCGGTCACGGCCTGTCCGGCACTGGCCCCAAGGCTGGCGGACCGCACTATCTCGCCCGTTTCGCGACGGAGCAGACGGTCACGGTCAACACGGCGGCAGCCGGCGGCAATGCCAGCCTGATCGCGATGGGCGAATGAGCAAGGCAGGGCGAGTGAACAAGCCCTATCGGCCCAATGTCGGCATTGCGCTCTTCAATGCCCGGGGGCTCGTCTTTGCCGGACGCTCATGGAGCGACGGCCCGGAGATCGTCCACCCCGGACATGACTGGCAGATGCCGCAGGGCGGCATCGCTCCGGCCGAGGAGATCGTCGCAGCAGCGCGACGCGAGCTGGCCGAGGAAACCGGCATCAGCGAGGCCGCGCTCTTGGGCGTCACCGCGGAGTGGTGGCGCTACGACTTCCCGCCCTATGACGGGCCGCCGCACCGGCTCGATCGTTTCGCGGGGCAGGAACAGCGCTGGGTCGCATTCCGCTTCACGGGCAGCGAGGCGGCGATCGACATCGGCCGCCCGAACGGGGACGCCCCACCGGAGTTCACCGAATGGGCCTGGCTGCCGCTGGCCGAAATGCCGGCCCGTGTGACGCCGTTCAAGCGCGAGACCTATGAGCGCGTGGCCGAGGCCTTCGGGCATTTCGCCAGACCGGCCTGATCTCGGGACGCAACGTGCAACAAAAAAGGGCCGCTCGCGCGGCCCTTATGTCATCTCGATGCCGGAAGGCAGGTACGCGATCTCACGCAGCCTTGCGCTGCTGGAAGACGCCCTTGAACTCATGAAGCTGGATCAGCAGCTCCTGCAGGCGACGCTGTTCGTCTTCGGTCGGCGCAGCCGCCAGGCGGGTTTCGACCCGGAGGATTTCGGCGTCGAGCACGTCATTGTCGACGTCYTCGATGAAGCCGGCCTTCTCGGTCAGGATCGTCAGGGCCGTGGGATTGGCTTCGACGATACCGCCGCCAACCACGAATTCCTTGCCGTTGCCCGGCCCCGTCTGGGCGAGCACGATACCCGGCTTCAGCGCGGCGACGATCGGCACGTGGCCGGCGAGAATGGTCATCTCGCCTTCGACCGACGGCACGATGACGCTGACGACTTCGCCCGAGAACAGGATGCTCTCCGGCGAGACGAGTTCGAACTTGAAGGTGGCCATCAAGGGCTCTCCCGCTGCTTCAGTCATCCCGGCTGGAGCGCAGCGTGGAGCCGGGATCCAGGCCAAGGCCTGTGTCGTCGATGCTGGGGCGCGGCTCCCGGGCTGGCTTGCGCCATCCCGGATAGCCGTTGCCCCAGCGGATTACGCCGCTTCGGCAGCCAGGCGCTGGGCCTTCTCGACTGCTTCGTCGATCGAGCCGACCATGTAGAAGGCCGCCTCCGGGAGGTGGTCGTACTTGCCCTCGACCAGTCCCTTGAAGCCCTTGATGGTGTCCTCGAGCGCAACGAGCTTGCCGGGCGAGCCGGTGAAGACTTCGGCGACGAAGAAGGGCTGCGACAGGAAGCGCTCGATCTTGCGGGCGCGGGCGACCGAGATCTTGTCCTCTTCCGAGAGCTCGTCCATGCCCAGGATCGCGATGATGTCCTGCAGCGCCTTGTAGCGCTGGAGGATCTGCTGGACCTGGCGGGCGATGTTGTAGTGCTCTTCACCGACGATCGCCGCGGACAGCATGCGCGAAGTCGAGTCGAGCGGGTCCACCGCCGGGTAGATGCCCTTTTCCGCGATCGAGCGCGAGAGCACGGTCGTGGCGTCCAAGTGGGCGAAGGAGGTGGCCGGCGCCGGGTCGGTCAGATCGTCCGCCGGCACGTAGATCGCCTGCACCGAGGTGATCGAGCCCTTGTTGGTGGTGGTGATGCGCTCCTGCAGGTTGCCCATGTCGGTCGCCAGCGTCGGCTGATAGCCCACCGCCGACGGAATACGGCCGAGCAGCGCGGACACTTCCGAGCCGGCCTGCGTGAAGCGGAAGATGTTGTCGACGAAGAACAGCACGTCCTGGCCGCGGTCGCGGAAATCCTCGGCGACGGTCAGGCCCGAGAGAGCGACGCGCATGCGGGCGCCCGGGGGCTCGTTCATCTGGCCATAGACGAGGGCGCATTTCGAGCCTTCGCCGCCGCCCTTCTTGTTCACGCCCGACTCGATCATCTCGTGATAGAGGTCGTTACCCTCGCGGGTGCGCTCACCGACGCCGGCGAACACCGAGTAGCCGCCATGGGCCTTGGCGACGTTGTTGATCAGCTCCATGATCAGAACGGTCTTGCCGACGCCGGCGCCGCCGAACAGGCCGATCTTGCCGCCCTTCGCGTAGGGAGCCAGCAGGTCGACGACCTTGATGCCGGTGACCAGGATCTGCGCTTCCGTGGCCTGCTCGGCATAGCTCGGCGCAGGCTGGTGGATGCCGCGAGTGGTGGAGGTCTTGATCGGGCCAGCCTCGTCGACCGGCTCGCCGATGACGTTCATGATGCGGCCGAGGCACTCGTCGCCAACCGGAACCGCGATCGGCGCGCCGGTGTCGCTCACTTCCTGGCCACGGACCAGACCTTCGCTCGAATCCATCGCGATGCAGCGCACGGTGTTCTCGCCGAGGTGCTGCGCAACCTCGAGAACCAGGCGGTTGCCCAGGTTCGTGGTCTCGAGCGCGTTCAGGATCGCCGGCAGCTCGCCATCGAACTGCACGTCGACGACGGCGCCGATGACCTGAGCGACGCGGCCCGTACCGGTATTGGCGGACTTCTCGGTCTTGGTCTTGGTGGTCTTGGTTGCGGCTTTGGCCATGGTCGAACCTCGATGAGCGTTCAGCTTTACGGACAAGCCTGCGGGCTTAAGCGCCGCGCAGGCCCTTCAGGCGTTAGAGCGCTTCCGCTCCGGAGATGATTTCGATGAGTTCCTTGGTGATCATTGCCTGACGCGAGCGGTTGTAGAGCTGCGTCTGCTTCTTGATCATCTCACCGGCGTTACGCGTGGCGGAATCCATCGCCGACATGCGCGCGCCCTGCTCGGAAGCGGCATTCTCGAGAAGCGCCCGCAGCACCTGGACAGTCAGGTTGCGTGGCAGCAGAACGTCGAGAATTTCGCCCTCGTCGGGCTCGTACTCATAGACGGCGTCGGTCGTCTTGGTCCCCGCCGGGATTTCGGCCGGAATGATGCGCTGGGCCGTCGGGATCTGCGAGATCACCGACCTGAACTTCGAGAAGAACAGCGTCGCGACATCCAACTCGCCGGCGTCGAAGCGTGCCAGGACGTTCTGCGCGATTGTCTCGGCATTGACGAAGCCGACTTGCTTGAAGCCGCGCAGGTCGACCAACTCGATGATGTCCTGCTCGAACTGCCGGCGCAGGATGTCATAGCCCTTCTTGCCGACGCAGATGATCTTGACCGTCTTGCCCTCGGCCTTCAGCGCCTGCGCCTTGTCACGCGCCAGACGCGCGATCGAAGAGTTGAAGGCGCCGCACAGGCCGCGCTCGGCCGTGCAGACGACGAGCAGATGGACCTTGTCCGAGCCCGTGCCGCCAATCAGCCTTGGAGCGCCGTCACCGGCGACACCAGCAGCCAGACTGGCAAGCACCGTCTCCATGCGCTCGGCATAGGGACGCGCCGCTTCCGCCGCGCTCTGGGCGCGGCGCAGCTTGGCAGCCGCGACCATCTGCATGGCCTTGGTGATCTTCTGCGTCGCCTTCACTGAGGCGATACGATTTCGCAGATCCTTCAATGAAGGCATCGACGATCCTCATATTGCCGGGGTGATGAAACCCCGGTCGACCTCAAGCGAACGACTTGGCGTAATCAGCGACGATCTCTTTCAGCTTCGCGGCATTCGCGTCCGAAAGATCCTTGGTGTCGCGGATTTCGTTGAGTAGGGCGATATGCTTGCCGCGCACCAGCGCGAGCAGGCCGTCCTCGAAAGCGCGAACCTTGTTGACCGGCAGCGGGTCGAGATAGCCGTTCACGCCGGCATAGATCACGACCGTCTGCTCTTCCATCTTCAGCGGCGAGAACTGCCCCTGCTTCAGGAGCTCGGTCAGGCGGGCGCCGCGGTTGAGCAGGCGCTGCGTGACCGCGTCGAGATCCGAACCGAACTGCGCGAAGGCAGCCATCTCGCGATACTGCGCGAGCTCGCCCTTGATCTTGCCGGCAACCTTCTTGGTCGCCTTGGTCTGCGCGGCCGAACCGACGCGCGACACCGAGAGGCCGACGTTCACGGCCGGGCGGATGCCCTGGTAGAACAGGTCGGTCTCGAGGAAGATCTGGCCGTCGGTGATCGAGATCACGTTGGTCGGGATGTAGGCCGACACGTCGTTGGCCTGGGTTTCGATGACCGGCAGCGCCGTCAGCGAGCCCTTGCCGGCCTCGTCGCCCATCTTGGCGGCGCGCTCGAGCAGGCGGGAGTGGAGATAGAACACGTCGCCCGGATAGGCTTCGCGGCCCGGCGGGCGGCGCAGCAGGAGCGACATCTGGCGGTAGGCGACGGCCTGCTTCGACAGGTCGTCATAGATGATGACGGCGTGCATGCCGTTGTCGCGGAAATACTCGCCCATGGCGCAGCCGGCGAACGGAGCCAGGAACTGCATCGGGGCCGGATCGGAGGCCGTGGCCGCCACGACGATCGAGTATTCGAGCGCACCGCGCTCCTCGAGCACCTTCACGAACTGCGCGACGGTGGAACGCTTCTGACCGATGGCGACATAGACGCAGTAGAGCTTCTGGCTCTCGTCCGTGCCTTCGTTCAGGGCCTTCTGGTTGAGGATCGTGTCGAGCGCCACGGCGGTCTTGCCGGTCTGGCGGTCGCCGATGATCAGCTCGCGCTGGCCACGGCCGATCGGGATCAGGGCGTCGATCGCCTTGAGGCCAGTCGCCATCGGCTCATGCACGGACTTGCGCGGAATGATGCCGGGCGCCTTCACGTCGACGCGCGAACGGATCTTTGCCTTGATCGGGCCCTTGCCGTCGATCGGGTTGCCGAGCGCGTCGACGACGCGGCCGAGCAGCTCCTTGCCGACCGGCACGTCAACGATCGCGCCGGTGCGCTTGACGGTCTGGCCTTCCTTGATCTCTCGGTCGGAGCCGAAGATGACGACGCCGACATTGTCGCTCTCGAGGTTGAGCGCCATGCCGCGCACGCCACTCTCGAACTCGACCATCTCACCGGCCTGGACCTTGTCGAGGCCGTAGACGCGGGCGATGCCGTCGCCGACGGAGAGAACCTGACCGACTTCGGTGACGGAGGCTTCCGACCCGAAATTGCTGATCTGAGCCTTCAGGATCGCGGAGATTTCAGCGGGGCGGATTTCCATCAGCCGACCTCTTTCATGGCAAGACGAATTGAATTGAGTTTGGTTTTCAGCGAGGCGTCGACCATCCGCGAACCCATCTTGACGACGAGACCGCCAATGATGGCCGGATCGACCTTGATAGCGACGGCAACATCCTTGCCCGCCACATCCTTGAGCGTCGCGCGGATCTCGTCGAGGCGCTTGGCCGACGGCTCCTCGGCGACCGTGACTTCGGCACTGACGATGCCCTTGGCTTCGGCGACGAGCGCACGATAACCGCGGATCATGCCCGACAGCGCGAACAGGCGGCGCTTGCTGGCGACGAAACCGATGAAATTGCCGGCGATACCGCCGATGCCCGCCTTGGCCAGCAGGGCGGTGATTGCAGAGACCTGCTCCTCGGCCGTGAAGACCGGGCTGCTGATCAGCCGCTTCAGATCGTCGCTCTCGGCGATCATCGCGCTGAATGCGTCGAGATCGGCCGAAACGGCGTCGATCGCACTGGCCTCCGAAGCCAGTTCGAATAGCGCCGTGGCATAGCGCCCGGCTACGCCCGACACCAATGTCTGATCCTGCGATCCGCCTTCAGCCACGCTCACATCTCTCGTTCAATGGACTGCACCGGCGACCTTCTTGATGAAGGTGGAGTGCATCGTCCTGGCGCTGCGATGTTTCAGACAGACGAAAGCCGCGCGAGTGCGCACCTTGCGTCCGAAATGTGGCGGTGCACTAACATGAGGCTTTGGGGGGCGCAATCCGTAGATCGCGATCAACAGGGCCGTTTTCCGCAGCCGGGCCCTGCACTCACAGGAAGCTTTGCGGGTCGACATCGACCTGAACCCGGACGGAACCCTTCGCTCGCGGAGCGCTCTTCAGCCAGGCACGCAGGTAATCCTGCAGATTGACCTCACGTGCCGTTTTCACGATCAAACGCATGCGATGCCGCCCCCGTAGCACGGCAAGAGGGGCTTCTGCGGGCCCCAGAACGACGACTCCGTCCGGCGGTGCCGCGCAGCGCGCCAGTGCACGGGCATGATTTTCGGCCTCCGCCTGGCTGTTGGCGGAGACGATCAGTCCGGCCAGACGCCCAAAGGGCGGCAGGCCGGCAGCCTCACGAGACGCCGCCTCTGCGGCATAAAACCGCTCCGGGTCGCCCGAGACCAGCGCCTTGAGCACGGGATGGCTGGGATCATGGGTCTGGAGCAGAGCTCGGCCCGGCTTCTCKCCCCGGCCTGCCCTCCCCGTCACCTGACGCAGGACCTGGAAGGTTCGCTCGGCCGCGCGGGGATCGCCCGAGGTCAGGCCGAGATCGGCATCGACGACGCCGACCAGTGTCATCCCCGGAAAATTATGCCCCTTGGCGACGAGCTGGGTACCGATGACGATATCGAACTCCCCCTCCGCCACTGCCATCAGTTCCTGCTTCAGCCGTTCGGTACCACCGGGGAAATCGCTGGAGAGCACGATCGAACGCGCATCGGGGAACAGCGTCGCGACCTCTTCCGCAAGCCGTTCGACACCGGGTCCACAGGCCGCGAGGCTTTCCGGCGCATGACAGGCCGGGCACTCGTGCGGCCGGCGTTCGACATGGCCGCAATGATGGCAGACCAGCGCCCGCCGAAAGCGATGATCGACCAGCCAGGTCGAGCAGTTCGGGCACTGGAACCGGTGACCGCAATCACGGCAGAGCGTCAGCGGTGCGTAGCCGCGGCGGTTGAGGAACAGCAGCGACTGCTCCTTCGCCTCCAGATTGGTCGTGATGGCCTTGACGAGCGCGCCCGAAATCCAGCGCCCGCGTTCAGGCTTGTCGCGCTTGAGATCCACGAGATCGAGCGTCGGCAGTTCCCGCCCGCCAAAACGTTCCGGCAGTTTCAGATAGGCATAGCGCCCGCGCTCGGCATTGACGCGCGTTACCAGCGATGGCGTCGCAGAGGTGAGGATGACCGGCGCCTTCTCGATCATGCCGCGCACCACCGCCATGTCGCGGGCGTGATAGCTGACGCCGTCCTCCTGCTTGTAGGCGGCCTCGTGCTCTTCATCGACCACGATCAGCCCGAGATCACGGTAGGGCAAGAACAGGGCCGAGCGCGCGCCCGCCACCACTCTCGCCTCGCCGCTTGCGATCGCCGCCTGCAGCCGCTCCCGCCGCCGCCCCGAGACTGCCGAGTGCCAAAGCCCGGGCCGCACGCCAAACCGGGCCTCGAAGCGGTCGATAAACTGCGCCGTCAGCGCGATTTCCGGCATCAGGATCAGGCTCTGGCGACCGATCCGGATCGCCTCCGCCACAGCTTCGAAATAGACCTCCGTCTTGCCCGACCCCGTGACGCCCTCGAGCAGGGTCACGCCGGAGGCCGCCGCCTTGACGGACGCAACCAGTGCCGTCGCCGCCGCGGCCTGTCCCGCCGACAGGGCCGGTCGCGCGTGATCCGGGTCGGGAATGTCGACGACCTCACCGCGCGGCAGCGCCTCGATGGCAAAAGTCCCCGCATCGACGAGCGAATCGATCACCGCCCCACTCACCGAGGCCGTCTCGGCCAGCGCCGATTTCGCGATCAGCAGGCCGCCCTCCGCCGCCGCGATGGCTCGCGCCCGGGCCGGCGTCATGCGCTGGGGCGGCGGCCCGACGAGTCGGACGCCCATCTTCGGTCGTTCCGGCGTATCATCGGGCGGGCGCCGCAGCGCAAGCGCCAGCACCGAACCCTTGGCCGCAAGCGTGTACCAAGCGACCCAGTCGACCAGCTTCATCAGGGCCGGATCGAGCGGCGGCATGTCCATTTTGGCGCTGACGCGCTTCAGGTTGCCACCACGCCCCGAGCCCAGGCTCCAGACGACGCCCACAGTCTCGCGCGGGCCCAGCGGCACCTGCACGATATCGCCGGGTTTGAGCGCGAGCCCGTCTGGAACCGCATAACTATACGCCTGATCGAGCGCGAGCGGGATCAGCACGTCGACCGTGCCGCCTGTTTCGATGCCTGTCTCAACCTCGCTCATGCGCCCGTGTCTAGCATCGATTCGGTCCCTGTTAAGGCAGGGGCGTCATGCTCGGCTCAGACCACAGGGGACGCCGATGACCGATTTCGAGACCCTGCGCCAAAACTGGCTCGTCCATCTCGCCAGCGAGCGCCGTCTTTCACCCAAGACGCTCGAGGCCTATGGCCGCGACCTTGCGCAGTTCTCCACCTTTCTCGACGGCCATTTCGGCGGCAAGCCGACCCTCGAGAATCTGGCAGCGCTGAAGCCGCTCGACTTGCGCGCCTTTCTCGGCCAGCGTCGGCGTGACGGCGTCGGCAACCGCACACTGATGCGCCAGCTTGCCTCGCTGCGCTCCTTTGCCCGCTTCGGAGAACGCACCGGCAAGCTCACGGCCTCRGCCTTTGCCGCGACGCGCGGGCCGCGCATTGGAAAATCGCTGCCGCGCCCGCTTGATGCCAAGGCCGCAAAGGCCGTGATGCAGGCCGATATCCGCGCCGGCGAGGACCGCGAAACCTGGATCCTGGCACGAGACGCAGCCGTGCTCGCCCTGCTCTATGGCTGCGGCCTGCGCATCTCCGAGGCGCTTGGGTTGTCGCGCGCGCAGGCACCAAGGAGCGCATCGGATACGCTGACCGTGATCGGCAAGGGCCAGAAGACCCGCATGGTGCCTGTTCTGCCGGTCGTGGTCACCGCGATCGAGGAGTATCTCTCGCTCTGCCCCTGGCGATTGCCGCCGGAGGGCCCGCTCTTCCTCGGCGCCAAGGGTGGACCGCTCTCGCCCCGCATCATCCAGCTCGCGGTCGAGGGCCTGCGCGGCGCGCTCGGCCTGCCCTCGTCTGCGACCCCGCATAGCCTGCGCCATTCCTTCGCGACCCATCTGCTCGGGCGTGGCGGCGATTTAAGGGCCATCCAGGAGCTACTCGGGCACGCGTCCCTCTCGACGACGCAAATCTATACCCGCATCGATTCGGCCCGTTTGATGGCGGCTTATGATGCGGCCCATCCCCGCGCCCAACGATAAGAGCCCAAGGCGAGCGAGCCCCCTTGATTCCGCCGCGGAACCCGGCCATTGCCCGCCGTCTCCGGGGGGAACCAGAATCGCATGTCTTCGCCAGCAGCCGACGTCACCGAAACCGCCACCAGCGGCAGCAACAAGCGCATCGCCCTGCTCATCGCGATGCTCGCCCTGATGCTGGCCTTCTCAGAAATCGGCGGCAAGAACGCCGAGCAGGAATCGATCGCCAAGAACATCGAGGCTTCGAATCTCTGGTCATTCTTCCAGGCCAAGACGATCCGCGGCACCACACTGCGCACGGCCGCGGAGGCGATGGAGATCGATCTCGCAGCCGCGACGGACCCCGCCACCCGCGAGCGCATGCAGAAGCGCATCGACGGCTGGAAGCAGACGATTGCGCGCTATGATTCGGAGCCCGAGACCAATGAAGGCCGCAAGGAACTGGTCGCGCGCGCCAAGACGGCCGAGGCCGTGCGTGACATCGCAGCGGCCCGCGACGACAAATACGACATCGTCTCAGGCCTGCTTCAGATCGCGATCGTGATTTCCTCGGCCGCGATCATCACCGGCGTGACGATGCTGGCCCTCACCGGCGCCGGCCTTGGCGTGATCAGTTTCGCCCTGATGCTGGTGGCGCAGTTCGCGCCGACCGCGCTGTTCTGAACCCTCACACGGTCTGTGGCGGCGCAGGCCATGGCACCTCGCTGCCGCGTAGAATTTCCCAGGCCCGCGCCATTCTCAACACGCCGAGATCGTCGAACCGCCGCCCGGTGATCTGCAAGCCGATCGGCAACCCCTCGGGAGTAAGCCCGGCATGGACCGAKACCGCCGGCTGATCCGACATGTTCGCTGAGACCGTGAACGCGATGTGCTCGAAGGGCCGCTCAGGGTCGTGGATGGGCGAGGCCAGCTCAGCCGCATAGGCCGGCACAGGGGAAACCGGCGACAGCACGAAATCGAACGGTGCACAGGCTTTCAGCGCCGCATCGCGCATCGCCAGCATCTGGCTCATCCCGCGATAGACTCTTTCGCCACTCAGATTCCGGCCGCCCTCGGCCCAGGCGTAGATATAGGGCAGAACCCGTCCCTGCCTGGCATCCGACAGGCCGCCAATGTCGACCCAGGCGCGCTGCCGCCAGAAATCATCAAGCCCGTCCAGCATTTCGCGGGTCAGGAAGGGCGCAACCGGCTCGACAATCGCGCCAGCCGCCACAAAGGCCCTGGCCGCCGCCTCGATCGCAGCCCGGGTATGCGGCTCGACGGCAAGCCCGACTCCGGCATCGACCTGGAGCCCCAGCCGCAAGCCCTTGACGTCAAACTCCAGCGCCAGCCAGTCGATCTCCTGTGGCGGCAGGCTCATGCCATCGCGCCTGTCCGGCCGGGACAGTTCCCGCATCATCAGCGCCGCATCCGCGACCGAGCGGGTCATCGGCCCGGCGACGCGGCCGTAATAGGTCGGGTCGATCGGCACGCGGCCAAAGCTCGGCTTGAGGCCGACCAAGCCGCACCAGCCGGCCGGCAGGCGGATCGAGCCACCGATATCGGTGCCGACATGAAGCGGCCCATAGCCCGCAGCTCCCGCCGCACCCGCCCCAGCCGAGGAGCCGCCAGGATTCTTGGTCAGGTCCCAGGGGTTGCAGGCGAGTTCGTGAAAGCTCGACAAACCCGAGGAGAGCATGCCGTAATCCGGCATCGTCGTCTTGGCGAGGATGACGCAGCCGGCCTCCCTCAACCGCGCCGCCGGCGGTGCGTCCGCCGATGCCGGCTCGAGATCGCGCGCGGCCGTGCCGAGCGGCACCGGCACGCCCTTGGTCGCGATGTTCTCCTTGATCGTGCCGGGCACCCCGTCGAGAGCCAGCGCCTCCCCCTTCAGCCAGCGCATCTCGGAGGCCTTCGCCATCGCTCGCGCCGCGGCGGGATCATAGGCATAGAGCGCCTTGAGCTGCGGCTCCCATGCGGTAATCCGTGCGATCACCGCCTCGGTCGCCTCGACCGGCGAGAATGTCCGTGCGGCATAGCCGGCGAGAAGCTCCGTCGCGCTCAGATCGGCAAGATCGGTCATCGTCTCATCCTCATCGTCACTCAGCGGCTTCGGCGCAGGCGCGGGTCGATGGCATCGCGCAGGCCGTCGCCGAGCAGATTGAAGCCGAGCACCGCGATGGCAATCGCCGCGCCGGGAAAGATAGCGAGCCATGGCTGCACCGCCATGAAGGTCTGCGCCTCGTTCAGCATGCGTCCCCAGGACGGATTCGGCGGCTGCGTGCCGAGCCCGAGATAGGACAGCCCCGCCTCCGCCAGGATCGCCAGTGCGAACTGGATCGTCGCCTGTACGACGATGACGCCAGCAACATTCGGCAGGACATGGCGGACGCTGATCTGCACATTGTCGAGCCCGGCCGCCCGCGCCGCCTGGATATAATCCCGCGTCCAGACCTGAATCGCCACCCCGCGCGCCAGGCGCGCGAAATAAGGCAGGTTCAGGATGCCGATCGCGACGATGGCGTTGAGCATGCCCGGCCCGGCGATCGCCGTGATCATGATCGCCGTCAGCACCGCCGGGAAGGCATGGGTGAAGTCGGCCGTGCGCATGATCAGGTTGTCGAGGAAGCCGTCGCGCCGGATCGCCGCCAGCAGACCGAGCGTTGTGCCGAGCACCAGACCGAACCCGACCGCGCCGAGCCCGACCGCCAGCGAGTTGCGGGCGCCCACCATGATCATCGAGAAGACGTCGCGACCGAATTGGTCGGTCCCGAACCAGTTCGTCGCCGAAGGGGGCTTCAGGCGATTCAGGATCATCATCTGCGTCGGCGGATAGGGCGTCCAGACATAGGACAGCAGCGCCCCCGCAACGATGATCCCGGTCAGCGCGAAACCGATCAGGAAGGAGGGGCCCGTCCACCAGCGTTTCGCCGAGACCGGGGCCGACGCACCGGCCGGTGTCACGACGCCTCCCTCAGGCGCGGGTCGATGAGCCCATAGACGAGCTCGACCGCAAAATTCACCAGGATGGCGAGGCCGGCAAACAGCATCACCAGATCCTTCACGACGATCAGGTCATGCTGGGTGATCGACTGGAAGACGAGGCGCCCGAGCCCCGGCAGCGCAAAGACATTCTCGATGATGATCGCGCCGGCGATCAGCACCGAGAATTGCAGCCCCATGATGGTAACGACCGGAATCAAGGCGTTGCGCAGTGCATGCCTGACCACCGTGACCGGTTCTGCCAGTCCCTTGGCGCGAGCGGTACGGACGAAATCCTCCTGCAGCGTGTCGAGCATCGAGGAGCGCGTCACCCTGGCCAGGATCGCCGCCTGCGGCAGGGCGAGCGCGAGGGCCGGCAGCAGCAGCGCCTTCACGGCAGCAGCCGGCCCGGCCTGCCAGCCCGGGAAACCGCCGGCCGGAAACCAGCCGAGCCCGATCGCGAAAAGCAGCACGAGCAAGAGGCCGAACCAGAAATTCGGAACAGCCAGCCCGAGCTGCGCGAAGACCATCACGGCCGCATCGGTCGGCCGATTATGATTGGCTGCGGCGAGCAAGCCAAGTGGAACGCCAATCGATGTAGCCAGCATGATCGCCCCCAGCGCCAATGGCAGGGTGACAGCCATCCGCTCGCCGATCAGCTGGGCCACCGGCACACGATAGGTGTAGCTCAGGCCGAGATCGCCGGTCAGGAGGCCCGAAATCCAGGCGAGAAAACGGACCAGTGCCGGCTTGTCGAGCCCCATCTCCAGGCGCAGGGCCGCCAGCGCCTCGGGAGCCGCATTGAGCCCAAGCGTCACGGCAGCCGGATCGCCCGGCAGCACCTCGAGCGCGATGAAGATCACCAGCGCCGCACCAAGCAGAGTGGCGACAAGCGCCACGCACCGGCGCGCCAGGAACGACAGCACGACCTAGCGCCAGCGCACCTCGGCGAGCGGCGTGATCGGGAGCGGCCAATCCGTCCACATCCCGTCCAGCCCGGCCGCCGTCACCGTGATCTTCGGCAGGATGAAGAGGAAGCCGTTGACCGCATCGCGCGCCAGGATGCGCTGGGCTTGCCTGTACATCTCATTGCGTTGGCCCTCGTCGAGGGTGACGTCGATCTTCGCCATCAGTGCCTTGAACTCGGGGTTCTTGTACTGGAAGTAGTAGTCGTCGCGGGCATAGATATTGATGTCGAGCGGTTCGGTATGGGCGATCACGCTCAGGTCGAAATCCTTGCCGCGGAAGACGCGCTCCAGCCATTGCGGGAATTCGAGCGGCTCGATCGAGGCGTTGATGCCGATCTGCGCAAGCAGCGCCGCAATGATCTCGCCCGAACGCCGGGCATAGGTCGGCGGCGGCAGTTTCAGCGTGCAGGAGAAGCCGTTCGGGAAGCCGGCCGCGGCCAGCAGCGCCTTGGCCTTGGGGATATCGACCGGATAGGTGCCGGTCAGGTCTATATAGGCCGGATGCAATGGTGAGAAATGACTGCCGATCAGGTCGACATCGAAGCCGTAGACCCCGAGCGCGATCGTCTTGCGGTCGAGCACATGAGCGATCGCCTGACGCACGCGCAGATCGTTGAACGGCGCCTTGGCATTGTTGATGGCGAGGATGACCTCGCCCTCCGTCTTGCCGAAACTGACCTTGAGCTTGGGATCAGCCTTGAGCTGCGGCACGGCTTCAGGGGCCGCCAGATTGGTTTGCGCGTGGACATCCCCGGCCCGCAACGCGGCGACCTGCGCCTGCGGATCGGCGATAAAGCGGAAGGTCGCCTTGGCGAGTGTCGGCTTCTCCCCCCAATAGCCGTCGAAGCGTTCGAGCTCGAGCCTGTCGCCACGATTCCAGCGCACGAACTTGAACGGGCCGGTGCCAACCGGATTGGTCTTGTTGTTGGCGGCGCTCGCTGGCGCCACGATCACCGCATCGCCCCAGGCGAGACCGTAGAGGAAATTCGCCGTCGGCTGTTTCAGCCTGATGACCACGGACGCCGGATCAGGCGTCGCGATCTCCGCGATCGGCGTGAACAGCTGGCGCTGGGCGTTGGTCGATTCCGGAGCCACGGCCCGCTCGAACGAGAACCTGACCTGTTCGGAGCTGAACGGGGTGCCGTCATGGAACGTCGCGCCCCGCCGCAGCTTGAAGCTGTAGGTGATATTGTCGGGTGCGATCTCCCAGCTTTCGGCGAGGCAGGGCACGATCTTGCCGGTCCGGTCCATCTTGACCAGGCCTTCGAAGATGTTCTGCAAGGTAACTTCGCGGATCGCCTGCGCCGCGCCCGAGGTCGGGTCGAGCGTCGGCGGTTCCAGCGTCATCGCAATGATGACGCTGTCCTTGGCCTGCGCCAGAGCAACGAAAGGCAACTGGGCCGCCAGCGCGGCTGCGCCTGCTCCGGCAAGAAGGTCACGCCGCGTCGTCATCAGCCACTCCCATGCATGTCGCGGCGCAAGATGGCGCGGGAGATGGGCCCGGCGCAAGACGGCTCTTCCGTTTCGTCCACGCGACAGACCGATCGCGTCAGACGAAGTAATCTGGATGCTTTGCCTGAAGATGCACGAGATCGGGCAGGAGCGTGCCGAGATGGGTGCGCATCGCCGCAACCGCCTCGGTGGCGCGGCCCTTGCGGATGGCATCGACGATCGACAGGTGCTCGCGGATCACCATCGCCATGCGCCCGGGCACCGGCAGGGTCATGCGTCGGCAGCGGTCGATCTGGCTTTTCGCCGCCTGTGCGATTTTCCAGATACCGGGATACCCGGCGGCATCGGCCAGCGTCTCGTGAAAGGCTTCGTCCGCGAGATGGAAATTCTCCTGATCGCCGATATCGAAGGCTTCGTGCAGGCGCGCGACCGTGGCATCAAGTCGGGCGATGGCCTCCGGCGTCGCGATGCGGGCAAGCAATTCCACGGTCGCGCATTCCAGCGCCTGCCGGATGAAGACCGCTTCGGGAATAGCCCCGGTCGGGATGCGCGCAACGAAAGTCCCCGCCTGCGGAAAGATCTCGACCAGCCCCTCTTCCTTGAGACGGATCAGCGCTTCGCGGACCGGGGTACGGCTGACGCCGAAGYGCGCCGTCAGCTCCTTCTCGGAGAGCGGCACGCCGGGCCTCAGCTCCATGGCGAGGATGGCGCGTCGGAGATCGTCCTGAACCAGTGAAGCGGCCGTCGAGCGCCCGGCGGGAGCCACGGCCCGCCCCAGGGGGCGGCGCTCGCGTCGATTATCCGCCGCATGGCCGCGGCCGCCTGCGAGCTCGTTCATCGTCCCGTCCCAGCCACCCATGTCTCCCGAACGCTCCGGCCTAAGCCCTGTGAGCGCCACCCTCCTTAGGCGCTACCACAATCACTTTTGACATACTAGTATATTAGTATATTGATCCGATACGCTTCTCGCCCGTACAGTCGCGGGCCTATCGGGACAGATTGCTGATGTTGCTGCACGATGATCGCCTGTTTCCTGCCGATCCGGTGACGCGAGGCATCGCGCGCCGTCTCTATGCCGGGATTCGCGATCTCCCGATCATCTCGCCACACGGCCATACCGACCCGCGCTGGTTCGCCGAGGACAAGCCGTTCCCGGATCCGGCGACGCTGCTGGTCAAGCCCGACCATTACATCTTCCGGATGCTCTACTCGCAGGGCGTCAGGCTCGAGCAGCTCGGCATCGCCCGCAAGGATGGCGGCCCGGTCGAGACCGATACCCGCGCGATCTGGCGGCTCTTCGCCAGCCATTGGCGGCTGTTCCGCGGCACGCCGACCCGGCTCTGGTTCGAGCATGCCCTGTCCGGGGTCTTCGGCATCAACGAGCGCCTGAGCCCGGAGAATGCGGACCGCATCTACGACCGCATCGCCGAAAAGCTAGAGCAGCCGGAGTTTCGTCCCCGCGCCCTGTTCGAGCGCTTCAACATCGAGGCGATCGCGACCACCGAGGGCGCGCTCGACGACCTGAAATGGCACGACATGATCCGGGAATCCGGCTGGGGCGGCAAGGTCGTCACGGCCTATCGGCCGGACAGCGTCGTCGACCCCGAATTCGAGGGCTTCAAGGACAATCTCGCACAGTTCGGCGAGCTGACCGGCGAAGATGTCACGAACTGGACCGGCTATCTCGCGGCCCACCGCGCTCGCCGGGCCTATTTCAAACAGCGCGGCGCGACCTCCTCGGACCATGGCCACGCCACCGCGCGCACGGCAAATCTCTCGCAGGCCGAAAGCGAGAAGCTCTTCGCCAAGATCCTGAAGKGCAAGTTCTCGGCCGAGGATGCCGACCTGTTCCGCGGTCAGATGCTCACCGAGATGGCGAAGATGAGCCTCGATGACGGCTTCGTCCTGCAGATCCACCCCGGCTCCGTCCGCAACCATAACCCGATGCTGTTCGAAACCTTCGGCCGCGATATGGGCTGCGATATCCCGCGCGGCGTGGATTACGTTTCGGCACTGAAGCCGCTGCTCGATGCGGTGGGCAACGAACCCAACCTGACGGTCATCGCCTTCACGCTCGACGAGACCGTCTATTCCCGCGAACTCGCGCCGCTCGCCGGACATTATCCCGCTTTGAAGCTCGGACCCGGCTGGTGGTTCCTCGACGCGCCGGAAGCCATGCTGCGCTTCCGCGAGCTCACGACGGAGACCGCAGGCTTCTACAATACCGTCGGCTTCAACGACGACACGCGCGCCTATCTCTCGATTCCGGCCCGTCACGACGTCGCTCGCCGCTGCGACTGCACCTATCTCGCCAAGCTCGTCGCCGAGCATCGCCTCGGCGAGGACGAGGCGGCGGAGGTGGCCTACGACCTCGCCTATCGCCTGGCCAAGGAGGCCTACCGCCTGTGACCAGCGCAGCGAGCTCGATCGACGAACGCCAGGCCGCGCATCCACGCGATGTGAAGCGCTACGACACCGAGGCACTGCGTCAGGACTTCCTGGTCGAGCGCATCTTCGTGCCGGGTGAGCTGACGCGGACCTACAGCCATTACGACCGCATGATCGTCGGCGGCGCCACCCCGGTKAGCAAGCCGCTGACGCTCGATCCCTTCGCTCCGACCGGCACGCCCTTCTACCTGGCGCGCCGCGAACTCGGGGTAATCAATATCGGCGGCGCCGGCACGGTCACCGTCGACGGCAAGCAGTTCGCACTGCCGAACCTCGACGCGCTCTATGTCGGACTGGGCGCGAAGGAGGTCAGCTTCTCCAGCGCCGATCCGGCCAACCCCGCCAAGTTCTACCTGACCAGCGCCCCCGCCCATCGCGAGGCGCCGCATCAGCTCATCCGCCAGTCGGATGCCAATACGCTGCATCTCGGCTCGGCCGAGACCTCGAACAAGCGCACCATCCGGCAATACATCATGCCGAACACGACCGGCACCAACCAGCTCGTCATGGGCATGACGGCACTCGAGCCCGGCTCGGTCTGGAACTCCATGCCCTGCCACACCCATACGCGGCGGATGGAAGCCTATCTCTATTTCAACCTCGACCCGGCCCATCGCGTCTTCCATTTCATGGGCGAACCGACCGAAACCCGGCATCTGCTCGTCGCCAACGAGCAGGCCGTGATTTCGCCGAACTGGTCGATCCATTGCGGCTGCGGCACCTCGAACTACGCCTTCGTCTGGGCCATGGCCGGCGACAATGTCGAGTTCACCGACATGGACGCCGCGCCCGTCGAGATGCTGCGCTGATGGTTGCGCGTGCGCCCTTCGATCTCGTCGGGCGCACGGCGCTCGTCACAGGCGCCAATACCGGCATCGGCCAGGGCATTGCGCTGTCGCTGGCTGAGGCCGGAGCCACGGTCGTCGCCGCCGGCCGCTCGTCCATGACCGAGACGGTGGCAATGATCACCAGTGCCGGCGGACGCTGCCTGCCGCTCGCCGTCGATCTGCAGCAACCCGGGATCGCAGCCGAGGCCGTCACCAGAGCCAGCGAAGCCGCCGGTCCGCTCGATATTCTCGTCAACAATGCCGGTATCATCCGCCGCGCCGACGCTCTCGATTTCAGCGAGAGCGACTGGGACGAGGTCATGAACGTGAACCTCAAGGCGAGTTTCTTCCTGTCCCAGGCCTTTGCGAAGGCAGCGCTCGCGGCCGGCCGCAGCGGGCGCATCGTCAACATCGCCTCGCTGCTCTCCTTCCAGGGCGGTATCCGCGTCGCCTCCTATACCGCGAGCAAGAGCGGGCTTGCCGGCCTGACCCGGCTGTTGGCCTGCGAATGGGCGGGCAAGGGCATCAATGTGAACGCGATCGCCCCCGGCTATGTCGAGAGCAACAACACGCAGGCCCTGCGCGAGGATGCCGACCGTAACGCCGCCATCCTTGCCCGCATCCCGGCTGGTCGTTGGGGCAAGCCTTCGGATATCGGCGGGGCTGCCGTCTTCCTTGCAAGCGACGCGGCGGCCTACGTGCATGGTGCGATCATCCCCGTCGATGGAGGCTGGCTGGCACGATGAGCGAGCGTCTCAACTCCTTCTTCCAGCATGAGCGCGACTTCGCCTGGCAGGCGACCGAGCCCGGCGTGAAGCGCAAGATCATGGCCTATGGGCCCGACCTGATGATCGTCCGCGTCGTCTTCGAGGCCGGAGCCATCGGCAAGGCGCACCAGCACCCGCATCGTCAGGCGTCCTATGTCGAGAGCGGCGTCTTCGACGTCACGATTGACGGCAGGACCAGCAGGCTAGCGGCCGGCGACAGCTTCTTCGTGCCCGAAAACCTCGTCCATGGCGTCGTCGCCATCGAGGCCGGGCAGTTGATCGATTCCTTCACGCCGATGCGGAGGGAATTTCTCTAAGGCCGAAGCCGGCATGGGGCGGCACGGCTCCCGAACACGGGGCAAGAACGACCGGGAAAATCCGGCGATCTATTCAAACGGGAGGAACAGGAACATGCTTACAAGACGGACAGTCTCCGCGCTCGTCGGCGCGGCTTTCATCGCAGCGACCGTCGGCGCGGCTCAGGCGCAGAACGTCACCCTGCGCTCCACCGACATCCACCCTGACGGCTATCCGACCATCGAAGCGGTCAAATACATGGGCCAGCTGCTGGATCAGCGGACCAATGGACGCATCAAGATCAACGTCTTCCACTCCGCCCAGCTCGGCCAGGAGAAGGATACGATCGATCAGACGCGCTTTGGCGTCATCGACATGAACCGCATCAACATGGCGCCGTTCAACAACCTGATCCCGGCGACCAACATACCCTCGCTGCCCTTCATCTTCCGCTCGGTCGATCATATGCGGAAAGTCATGGACGGCCCGATCGGCGACAACCTGCTCAAGGATTTTGAGAAGCACGACCTGATCGGCCTCGCCTTCTACGATTCCGGCTCGCGCTCCTTCTATAACGGCAAGCGCCCGATCGGCTCGCCAGCCGACATGAAGGGCATGAAGATTCGCGTCCAGCAGTCCGACATGTTCGTGGCTCTGGTCTCGGCGCTCGGCGCCAATGCCACCCCGATGCCGTTCGGCGAAGTCTATTCGGCGCTGCAGACCGGCGTCATCGACGGCGCCGAGAACAACTGGCCGTCCTACGAGTCGACCCGCCATTTCGAGGTCTCGAAGTTCTATTCGACCACCGAGCACTCGCTCTCGCCGGAGGTGCTCGTGATGTCGAAGCGCAGCTTCGACAAGTTCAACGCGGCGGACCAGGCGCTGATCAAGACCGCAGCCAAGGAATCCGTCGCCAAGATGCGCGAGCTCTGGGATGCGCGCGAGAAGGAGTCGGAAGCCAAGGTCAAAGCTGGCGGCGCACAGATCAACACGGTCGAGAAGCAGCCCTTCATCGATGCGATGAAGCCCGTCTACGACAAGTTCGTCACCGATCCGAAGCTCAAGGAGATGGTGGCTGCCATCCAGGCGGTGAAGTGAAGGCCGGCGCGGCCCTTCCGGCCGCGCCCAGTCACTTGCGTCTCCTTTTCGGCCTTCCCCGGGTGGAGCGGTTCTGACGATCCCGCTTCGCAGGCGGTTTTCACCGCCGGCGAAACTGGAACAAGCCAGCATCACCCGGGAAAAAGCGCCTCACGCGGCGCCGGAGCGTCTTGATGCTTCTCCTTGCACAAATCCTGACCCGGCTGGGCGCCAAGCTCTGCCTCATTGCACTGGTCATCGCCGGGGCAGGTCTTGTCGCCATGACCGTGATCGTCGCATGGGGCGTCTTCGGGCGTTATGTGCTGAACGACACGCCGATCTGGGTCGAGGCCAGCGCCCTCTTCCTGATGTCCTGGTTCATCCTGCTCGGCGCCGCAGTCGGCGTGCGCGAGAGCGATCATCTCGGCTTCGAGGTCGGCCTCGCCATGTCGCCGCCGCCGCTGCGCAACGGRCTGATCATCCTGACCGAGCTTCTGGTGATTGCCTTCGGCCTCGCCATGCTGGTCTATGGCGCGCAGCTCGCCATCGGGACCTGGAGCGACCGCCTGCCGATCATCGGCATCTCGCGCGGCTGGGACTATGTCCCCATCGCGGTCGGCGGCGCCTTGATCGCCCTCTTCTCCTTCGAAAAGCTCATGCTCTTTCTCACCAAGGCGAAATCCGCCCCGCTCGGCTTCACGCATTTCGGCAGCGCACAGGAAGTCTGAGCGATGGAACTCTGGATCCTCTTTGGTACCTTCGCGCTGCTTCTCCTCATCGGCGTGCCCGTGGCTTTCTGCCTGGGCATGTCGTCGATCGCCACCGTCGTCTATATGGGCCTGCCGCCGGTCGTCGTCTTCCAGCAGATGAATTCCGGCATGAACGCCTTCGCCATGATGGCGATTCCGTTTTTCATCTATGCCGGCGACCTGATGATCCGCGGCGGCATCGCCGAGCGCCTGATCCAGATGGCCTCGAGTCTCGTCGGCCATCTGCGCGGCGGCCTGGGGCAGGTCAATGTCGTCACCTGCACGCTGTTCGGCGGCATTTCCGGCTCGGCCGTCGCGGATGCATCCGCCGTCGGCGGCCTGATGATCCCGCAAATGGTCAAACGCGGCTACGACGCGGACTATGCGGTCAATGTCACGGCCAATGCGGCGATCATCGCGCTGCTGATCCCGCCCTCGCACAACATGATCATCTATTCGCTCTCGGCGGGCGGAAACATCTCGATCGCCGATCTGTTTACCGCCGGCATCATCCCCGGGCTGATGCTTTGTGCTGCGCTGATGGTTGCGGCCTGGGCCGTCGCGGTCCGGCGCGGCTATCCGCGCGAGGCGTTTCCGGGATTTGCTGCGGTGGGCCGCTACATGGTGCTGGCGCTGCCCGGCATCCTGCTGATCTTCATCATCTTCGGCGGGGTCCGGTCCGGCGTTTTCACCGCAACGGAATCCTCCTGCGTGGCTGTCGTCTACGCCGTCCTCGTCACCATCTTCGTCTATCGCCAGCTCACCTGGACGGCCTTTGTCGAAGCGACCCTTGGCGCGGTTCGCACCACGGCTATGGTACTGCTGGTGATCGGGACGGCCGGCGCCTTCGGCTGGCTGATGGCCTTCCTGCAGGTGCCGCAGGCGACGATCGGCGCGATGAAGGCGGTCTCGGACAACCCGCTCGTCATCCTGCTGATGATCAATCTCATCCTGCTCGTGCTCGGCACGTTCATGGACATGGCGCCGATGATCATCATCTGCACGCCGATCTTTCTGCCGGTTGTGAAGGCCTTTGGCGTCGACCCCGTGCATTTCGGCGTGATCCTGATCCTGAACGCCGGCATCGGCCTGAACACGCCGCCGGTCGGATCGGTACAGTTCGTCGCCTGTGCCATCGGGCGCGTCTCGATCGGGGAATCGATGCGGACGATCTGGCCCTTCTACGGCGCCAGCGTTGCCGTACTCCTGCTGGTGACCTATGTCCCTGCAATCTCCCTCTGGCTGCCAAGAGTGTTCCATTGACCAGACTGTCGCCGCAAACCCTTGGCAGCCTGCCCAAGACTGTCCGCCGTCCATCCTATGAGCGCGCAGGGCTGAAGCCCGGCATCGTGCATCTCGGGCTCGGCGCCTTCGCCCGCGCCCATCTCTGCGAATATACGGATGATGCGCTCGAGCACGCTTTCGGCGCCTGGGGTATCATCGGCGCCAGCCTGCAGCGCCCCGACCAGCGCGACAGGCTGAAGCCACAAGGCGGTCTCTACAGCTTCCTGAAGCGGGCTCCAGACGGCCCGCAGATGCGCATCATCGGTTCCGTGCTCGATGTGCTCGTCGCGCCCGAGAATCCCGCCGCTCTCGTCACACGTCTCGCCGCCGCCGAAACGCGCATCGTCTCGCTGACCGTGACCGAGAAGGGCTATTGCCACGACCCGGCCACCGGCCGACTGCGGCAGGATCATCCCGACATTGTTCACGATCTGGAACATCCCGATGCCCCGCGCTCGGCCATTGGCCTGATCGTCGCCGCCCTGAAGCTGCGAAAGGCCGAAGGCCTCGCTCCCTTTACCGCGCTGAGCTGCGACAACCTTCCGCATAACGGCAAGGTCCTGCGCGGCCTGGTGCGCGACTTCGCAGCTCTGCAGGACGATACGCTTGCAGCCTGGATCGAAGCGAATGGAGCCTTCCCGGCGACGATGGTCGACCGCATCGTGCCCGCCACCACCGACGCCGACATCGCGGAGGCCGCCGGCCTGCTCGGTGTCGAAGACGCCGCACCGGTGATCGGAGAACCCTTCCGGCAATGGGCGGTCGAGGATCGTTTTGCCAGTGGCAGGCCCGCATGGGACGAAGTCGGCGCCCAGATGGTCTCCGAGGTCGCGCCCTTCGAGTTCATGAAGCTGCGCATGCTCAATGGTGCCCATTCCAGCCTCGCCTATCTCGGCTATCTCTCCGGCCACGAGACCGTGGCCGAGGCGAGCGGCGATCCGGTGCTCGCCCGCTTCCTGCAGGGGCTCTGGGCCGAGATCATCCCGACCGTGCCCGCTCCGCAAGGCGTCGATCTCACCGACTATGCCGGCGCGCTGCTCACCCGCTTCCACAACCCCGCCATTCGCCACCGTACCTGGCAGATCGCCATGGACGGCTCGCAGAAGCTGCCGCAGCGTCTGCTCGGCACGATCCGCGAACGCCTCAAGGCCGGTGCGCCGATCGATCACCTTGCGCTCGGCGTCGCGGCCTGGATGCGTTACGTCACCGGCACGGACGAGACGGGCACCGTCATCGATGTCCGCGACCCGCTGGCGGGCGAATTCGCCCGCATCGCGACGCAGGCGGGCCGGAATGCGCAGGCGCTGAGCAGCGGCCTTCTCGGCATCGAAGCGATCTTCGGTAGCGATCTGCCGCGCGAGACGGCCTTCACCAAGGCTGTCGCCCGGCAGCTCGATAGCCTGTTCTCGCAGGGCGCGAAGGCAACGGCGGCGGCGCTGGCGGCCTGAGGCCGAAGCCCGGAAAGCAACAGCGCATGTGGAACCCTCTCCTGCAGGGACAGGGTTCCACATGCGAATAGCGAAACCTCTTGATCAGGCTCGCCCCCTGTCGCCAGATGCGGCCATGAAGCGGCTCGCCCTCCTTGCCCCCACATTCTGCCTTGGCCTCCTGATAGCCGGCACAGCTGCGGCGCAATCTCCCGCGACCGTCCCCAATTTCTGGGACGGCAAGATCAGGCTCGATCGGCCGGAGCCCGGGCCCCCACGCGTGGTTCGTTTCCTGACCGACGACGACTATCCGCCGCTACATTTTGCTGCGCCGGACGGCGCGCTGACCGGTTTCTCGGTCGAGCTCGCCCGTGCGGTCTGCGAGAGGATGCTGTGGACCTGCACGGTTCAGGCCCGCCGCTTCGACACGCTGCTCGATTCCCTGGCCGAAGGGCGCGGCGACGTCCTGGCGGCGGCGATGGCGGTGACGCCGCAGATCCGCGCCCGTTTCAGCGCCAGCCATCTCTATTTCCGTTCCCCTGCCCGTTTCGTCACGACCCGCGGCAGTGCTCAGCCGGAACTCGACAGCCGCGAGTTGCAGGGCAAGCGGATCGCCGTCATCAGCGGCTCCGCGCATCAGGCCTTCCTCGAACGTCTGATGCCCTTCGCCCAGCGCCGTGAAGCCCCCAGCCTGACGGCAGCGATTGYCGCATTGCGCAGCGGCGAGGTTGAATATGTCTTCGGGGACGGCGTCGCGCTTGCACTCACGCTCGCCGGCCGCAACGGCGGCGAGCTCGCCTTCAGCGGCGGCCCCTTCCTGGAAAGCCGCTATTTCGGCGAGGGGGTCAGCTTCCTCACGCGCAAGGATGACCCGACCCTCATACGCGCAATCGACTATGCGCTCCAATCGCTCTGGGACGACGGCACCTATGCCAGGCTCTATCTGCGGTTCTTTCCGGTGAGCCCGTTCTGAAGGGAAGCCAACCCAGGCTCCTCGCCGATCTCGTGTCCGGAGCGCTCGCAATCGGCGCCCGGCCTACCCGGTTCCCCGAAGGCTCGCTGCCGCCCCAATCTCGTCAGGTTCGGTTGCCCCACGCAGAATCAGGAGGGAGGTGAGCCCGTGGACCCGCCTCCCTCCCGTTTCATCGCGCGGGGCGCGTATTGGAGAGCTCGCCCTCGAGCGCCAGGCGGGCCGCGCTTGCCATCCAGCCAGCCGTGGCGGGCAGGATATCGTCATTGAAGTTGTAGCGCTCGTTGTGGAGCTCGCCACCGTCGGTCACCGGGCCATTGCCGATCCAGACATAGGCGCYCGGCCYGTCCGCCATGAAATGGCAGAAATCCTCGCTCGCGGTGCTCGGCGGCACGTCGCGCCGAACAGTCAGACCAGCCTGCTTCGCTGCCGCGACCGAGATCTCTTCCTCCAGTTCGGTATTCGCCGTGGCGCGACCGCCAGTGATGATCTCGATCTCGGCCCGCATCTCGAAGGCCTCGGCCGTGCTGTTGGCAATGCGCTTGAGGCTCCCGATCACGCGATCGCGCACCGCCGGCCGATAGGTCCGGAAAGTGCCGTCGATGGTGACGCTGGACGGGATCTGGTTCGGCGCCTGGCCGCCATGCACCATGCCGACCGAGACGACCGCGCTGTCGAGCGGATCGACATTGCGGGCGACGATCGTCTGCAGAGCCACGATCAGATGGCTCATCGCAACGATCGGATCGCGCGTCAGGTCGGGCTTGGCGGCATGGCCGGCCGTGCCGTGCAGGGTGATCCGGAATCGGCCGGGTTCGGCCATAACCGGTCCGTGATGAACCGCCACCGTGCCGGCTTCCAGGCCGGGCCAGTTATGGAATCCGAAGACGCGCTCCATCGGGAAGCGTTCGAACAGACCGTCGGCGATCATCGCCCGGGCGCCGGCACCATTCTCCTCCGAAGGCTGGAACAGCAGATGGACCGTCCCGCTCCAGCTTTCGTCGCGCGCCAGCAGGGCGGCGGCTCCGAGCAGGGAGGTCGTGTGGCCATCATGGCCGCAAGCGTGCATCACGCCCTTGTTCGTGGAGACATAGGGCAGGTCATTCGCCTCGAGAATCGGCAAGGCGTCCATATCGGCCCGCAATCCGACGCTGCGGTCCGAGTTGCCGCGCTTCAGCGTCGCGACGACGCCGTGACCACCAATGCCGGCGGTAAAGGGAATGCCGAGTTCGGTCAGCTTCTCCTGAACGAAGGCAGCCGTCGCGCTCTCCTTCAGCGAGAGTTCGGGATGCGCGTGGAGATGTCGTCGCCACGTCTTGAGCGTTTCGAGGAGAGCGTGATCCATGAGGTATCCGATACAGAGCCAATCGCGGAGCGGAGCCTATACGCATGCGCCGCAAGAGCAATTCGACCGAACGCGACCCGGGCAGGCAATGAATGCGGTGCAGGGCAGGCAACGCCCCAGGACAGCCGGCACCGATTGACGCCGCCCGTTCTCATCTGTCAAAGCCGGAGCTTCCGAAAACCTTGAGACAGACGAGGACCCGCCGCAAATGTCCGCTTTCGATCCCACGCTCGTGGATGCCGCCCAGCGTTCGGCCGCCTGGCCGTTCGAGGAAGCACGCAAGCTCGTGGCCCGGATCGAGAAATCGGGCAAGAAAGAGGTGCTCTTCGAGACCGGATACGRCCCCTCGGGCCTGCCGCATATCGGCACCTTTGGCGAGGTCGCGCGCACCTCGATGGATGGTGCGCCCTTCCGCGTGCTCACCGACGACACGGTGCCGACGCGGCTGATCGCCTTCTCCGACGATCTCGACGGCCTGCGCAAGGTGCCGGACAACGTCCCGAACAAGGAATTGCTGGCGAAGCATCTCGGACGGCCGCTGACCGAGGTCCCCGATCCTTTCGGCACGCATGACTCGTTCGGCCGGCATAACAACGCCCGCCTGCGTGCCTTCCTAGACCAGTTCGGCTTCGATTACGAGTTCAAGTCCTCGACCGACAGCTATCGGGCGGGCGAGTTCGACGCGACCCTGCTGAAGCTGCTGGCGCGCTACGACGCGGTGATGAAGATCATGCTGCCAACGCTCCGCGAGGAGCGCGCCGCGACCTATTCGCCCTTCCTGCCGATCCATCCCAGGACCCGCATTGTCATGCAGGTGCCGATCGAGGCGCGCGATGTCGAGAAGGGGACCATCACCTGGACCGACCCGGAGAGCGGCGAGCGTTTCGAGACCCCTATCACCGGCGGCCATGCCAAGCTGCAATGGAAGCCGGATTGGGCGATGCGCTGGGTCGCGCTCGGCATCGACTACGAGATGGCCGGCAAGGACCTGATCGATTCCGTCAAGGTCTCGTCGGCCATCGCGCGCGCCCTCGATGCGACGCCGCCGGACGGCTTCAACTACGAGCTCTTCCTCGATGAGCAGGGCCAGAAGATCTCGAAGTCGAAGGGCAACGGCCTGACCATCGAGCAATGGCTCTCCTATGGCTCGCAGGAGAGCCTGGCGCTCTTCATGTACTCGCGTCCGCGCGAGGCCAAGAAGCTGCATTTCGACGTCATTCCGCGTGCGGCTGACGAATATCTGCAGTTCCTCGGCGGCTACGAGCGGCAGGATTGGAAGAACCGGCTCGGCAATCCCGTCTGGCATATCCATAACGGCAACCCGCCGGCGCCGGAGGTGATCGCCTCGGGCGAAGGCGATAACGCCGCCAAGACGCAGGTCACCTTCGGGCTGCTGATGAACCTCGTCGCCGTCGCCAATGCTGAGGACAAGGATGTGCTCTGGGGCTTCCTGCGCCGCTATGCGCCGGGTGCCTCGCCTGCGACCCATCCGCGTCTCGACGCGCTGGTCGGCTACGCGATCCGCTATTTCCAGGATTTCGTGAAGCCAGCCAAACAATACCGTCCGGCGACGCTGGAGGAGCGGCAGGCCCTGCAGGATCTCTCAGCCAGGCTCGGCGAACTCTCGGCTGCAGGCGTCACCGATGCCGGCACGATCCAGGACGCGGTCTACGATATCGGCCGACGCGATCCTTACAAGACCGTGCAGAAGGACGGCTCGGCCGGCGTCTCGCTCGCCTGGTTCAACACGCTCTACGAGATCCTGCTCGGTGAGCCCAAAGGCCCGCGCTTCGGCTCCTTCGCCGCGATCTACGGCATCGAGAACACCCGCGCGCTGATCGCCAAGGCGCTCGCCGGCGACCTGCTCGCCGAGCACCACGCCTTCCTGAAGGCGCGTGAGGCGGCACGGGGATGAACAAACGCACCGCGCTTGCACCGGATATGGTCGAACAGGCCATCCGCAGTCGCCGCGCGGTGCGTGCCTTTCTGCCGGATCCGGTCGATCCTGCGCTGGTGCGGCTCCTGCTCGAACTCGCCGCCCAAGCGCCGAGCGGGACCAATATGCAGCCCTGGAAGGCGCGTGTGCTCGGCCCCAAGAGCCGGGCACGGCTGGAAGCCGGGTTGCTCGCTGCGCTCGACGATCCCGACTTCAAACCGGCGGAGGAGTACCGCTACTACCCGCAGACCTTCACCGAGCCCTATCAGTCGCGCCGCCGCAAGGTCGGCTGGGACCTCTATGGCCTGCTCGGCGTCACCAGGGGTGACCATGAGGGTATGAAGCGGCAGACGGCTTATAACCTGCGCTTTTTCGGCGCGCCGGTCGCGCTGATGGTGACGATCGACCGCGACCTCGAAATCGGCTCCTGGCTCGATCTCGGCATGTTCATCCAGAATCTGCTGATCGCTGCCCAGGCGCATGGCCTCGATACCTGCCCGCAGGCGATTTTTGCCCGCTTTCATCCGGTCGTGCGCGATGCGTTGGCGATCCCCGAGAGCGAGGTCGTCGTCTGCGGCATCGCGATCGGCCATGCCGACCCTGACGCAGCTGCGAACCGGCTCGTGCCGGAGCGCGAGCCGGTCGAGACCTTCACCGCCTGGCTCGACTGAAGGCAGGAGCTACACCAGCTTCGGCTTGCTCTTGCCGAACAGCTTCAGCACTGGCGCAACGGCGAAGTGAACGCCGATCATCGTTGCCACGCCCGCGGCCAGCCCGACGACCGCCGACAGCGCCGCCGTCACCAGCCATTCGACAACCGCGCCCAGGCCGGGGACGGGGCGGCCCGATGCCACGGCGGCATCGTGAATGAGGTGCCCCACCGCACTGAAGCCATAGCCCTCGAAACCGTGGATCAGGATGCCGCCGCCGACCCAGAGCATGGCGACGGTCCCGACAGCGCTGAGGATCGAGAGCAGCACGGGCATGCTCACCACGAGCCCCCGCCCGAATCCCTTGGACAGGGGCCGCAGCAGGCGGTCGACGGTGCTGGGCTCGGCTTCGGCGGGGCGTTTGCCACGCCCAAGGTGAAGCAGGTTTGAGATGGGGTGATCGTTCTGCGCCAGAGCAACGCCGGCATCATCGGCCTTCACGATCAGCGCGACGAGACCGTAGACGAAGGCGGTCATCCCGATGCCGACGATGGCCAGGACCAGCGCCTGCGTCCAGAACGAGGACTGAGACACGCTTGCGAGCGTGATCGCCATGATCTCCGCCGAGAGGATGAAGTCGGTCCTCACTGCACCGCTGATTCTCTGGTTCTCGAACTGGGTGGCGTCGATCMCCGCCGAGGCGCCCTCGCCTTCGACATCAGCGCCATGAGGCCGGACCAGTTCCAGGACCTTCTCGGCTCCCTCGAAGCAGAGATAGAGGCTGCCCAGCATCAGCAGCGGCGTGATTGCCCAGGGTGCGAACAGCGCCAGCAGGAGCGCCGCCGGCAGCAGGAATACCAGCTTGTTCCGCAATGAGCCCAGCGCGATCCGCCCGATGATCGGAAGTTCCCGATCCGCGCTGAACCCGACGGCATAGCGCGGCGTCACGGCCGTATCGTCGATGACGATGCCGGCAGCCTTGGCACTCGCCTTCGCCGCCTGGCTCGCGGCATCGTCGAGGGACGCCGCAGCGACCTTCGCAAGCGCCGCGATATCGTCGAGCAGGGCGACAAGGCCGGAACTCACGATCGCACCTCCGGGGACACGCACTGGGCCAAACCAGTCAACGACGCGGCCCCGAAGATGACAAGGGGCGCCTCCGTCCGGCAAGTCGCCTCAGGAGGCAGCGACCAGCCCGCCAGCCTGCCCGACCCGCCGCAGATGATGGGGGGTATCGCCGAACAGGCTCTCGATCATGGTCAGGCGCTTGAAATAATGCGCGCCGAGATATTCCATCGTCATGCCGATGCCGCCATGGAGCTGCACCGCCTCCTGCCCCACCAGCCGGCAGGAGCGATTGATCTGGACCTTCACAGCCGACAACGCGGCGGTCCGCTCGCCCGCATCGGGATGGCCGACCATCATCGCGGCATAGAGCGCCATCGAGCGGGCTTGTTCGAGCGCCATCAGCATGTCGACGGCGCGATGCTGCAGCACCTGGAACTGGCCGATCGCGACGCCGAACTGCTGGCGCGTCTTGAGATAGTCGACGGTCAGGCCGTGCAGCGCATCCATGATGCCGACAGCTTCGGCGGCGAGCGCAGCAATGGCGTGGTCAGCGACACGCTCGAGGATCGGCAGCCCTGCGCCGAGCGATCCCAGCAGAGCCTCCTGGCCGAGCACGACGCCGGAGAAGGCGATCTCCGCAGCGCGTCCGCCATCCTGTGTCGGGTAGCCTCGGGTTCTCACGCCGGGCGCCGCCGCATCGACGAGGAAGAGGCTGATACCGGTCCGGTCGCGCCGGCCGCCATCTGTCCTGGCGCTCACCACGATCCGGTGCGCGCTGTCGCCATTGATCACGACGCTCTTGGCGCCATCGAGCACGAACCCTGTCTCCCTGCGCTGCGCGCTCGTCGCCACGTCGAAGAGATCGTAGCGTGACTGCTTCTCGGTGAAGCCCAGCGCCAGGCGCAGGGTGCCGTCAACGATGCCCGGAATGATCCGCGCCTTCTGTTCAGCCGAACCGCCGAACCGGACGGCGCCGCCACCCAGCACAATGCTCGCAAGATAGGGCTCAAGCGCCAGTCCCTTGCCCAGCGCCTCCATCACCACCATGGTCTCGACAGGACCGCCGCCGAAACCGCCCTCCTCCTCAGAAAACGGGATGCCGGTGAGGCCCAGCTCCGCAAGCTGCGCCCAACCCTTCTCGGAGAAGCCGAGCGGCTCCTTCGCCAAGGCCTGCCGCGCGTCGAGCGTGCCATAGGCCGCGCCGATCAGCCGCTCGACACTGTCCTTGAGCTGGGCCTGTTCGGAGGAGAGGTCGAAATCCATCGGGTTTCATCCAGCCTGGCGGGGCGCTAGCCACCGCGTCATGCTCGCCCTTGTGGCGAGCTCTTGCGTCCTGCGACGCGCGTGAAGGGAAGACGGGGGTGGCCGGGACAAGCCCGGCCAGGACGCGGCAGGGCGCCAAGCCTCATCGTCAAAGCCCCAGCACCGCCTTGGCGATGATGTTCTTCTGGATTTCGTTCGAGCCGCCATAGATCGAGACCTTGCGGTTGTTGAAATAGCTCGCTGCAGCCGCATCGGCCCAGTCATGCTCGAAGGGCCAGTCATTGGTGAGGTCGCCCGTCCGCAGCGGCGCGGCAAGCGCGAATGGCCCGGCCACCTCCAGCAGCAGTTCCGTCGTCGCCTGCTGCAATTGGGAGCCCTTGATCTTGAGGATCGAGGAGGCAGGATCGGGTTTGTTGGGATCGCGCCTGCCCTGTGCTGCGACCACCCGCATCTGGGTGATTTCCAGCGCCTTCAGTTCGATCTCGACCAGCGCAAACCGTTCGCGGAAATCGGCGTCATCCCACAGCACACCGTCGCCGGCCGGCATCTCCTTCGCCAGCCGTTTGATCCGGGCAAGACGTTCCTTGGAGAGGCCGATCCGGGCGATGCCGACACGCTCGTTGGCAAGGAGGAACTTGGCATAGTCCCAGCCTCTGTTCTCCTCGCCGACGAGGTTTTCGACGGGCACGCGGACATCGTCGAAGAAAACCTCGTTGACCTCGTGCCGGCCCTCGAGCGTGATGATCGGGCGCAGGGTGATGCCGGGCGTCTTCATGTCGATCAGGATGAAAGAGATCCCGGCCTGCTTCTTCGCCGCGGGGTCGGTGCGCACGAGGCAGAAGATCCAGTCTGCGTGCTGCCCGAGCGTGGTCCAGGTCTTCTGGCCGTTGACGACGTAATGATTGCCATCGCGGACGGCCCGCGTCTTCAGCGAGGCGAGGTCCGAACCCGCGCCGGGCTCGGAAAAGCCCTGGCACCACCATTCGTCGAGATTGGCGATACGCGCGAGGTGCTTCTCCTTCTGGCTCTGGGAGCCGAAGGCCGCGATCACCGGCCCGACCATGTAGCAATTGAACTGCTGCGGCAGCGGCACGGCGGCGAGCAGCATCTCCTCAGTGAAGATATAGCGCTGGATCGGGCTCCAATCCTGCCCGCCCCATTCGCTCGGCCAATGCGGTACGGCCCAGCCGCGCGCGTTCATGACCCGCTGCGAGGTGACATAATCCTCCCGCGCCAGCCCGAGGCCTTCGGAGACCTTCCTGCGGATAGAAGCCGGGATCTCGGTGCGGAAGAACTGCCTCACCTCATCGCGGAAGGCGATTTCCTCGGGCGTGAAGCGCAGGTCCATGATGGCTAGCCCTGATTGATCTCGAACAGCCCCGCGCAGCCCATGCCGCCGGCGACGCACATGGTGACGACGGCATAGCGCGCCTTGCGGCGGCGCCCCTCCAGCAATGCATGGCCAACCAGCCGCGCCCCGCTCATCCCGAAGGGATGGCCGACCGAGATCGCGCCGCCATTGACGTTGACCTTCTCGGGATCGATGCCGAGCGTGTCGCGGCAATAGATCGACTGGGAGGCGAAGGCCTCGTTGAGTTCCCAGAGATCGATATCCGAAACCTTCAGGCCATTGCGCTCGAGCAGGCGCGGCACGGCGAAGACCGGGCCGATGCCCATCTCGTCCGGCTCGCAGCCGGCCGAGGCGAAGCCACGGAAGATGCCGAGCGGCGACAGGCCCCGCCGCGCAGCCTCCTTCGCCGACATCACGACGCTCGCAGCCGCACCGTCCGAGAGCTGGCTGGCATTGCCGGCGGTGATGAACTTGTCCTCGCCGCGCACCGGCTTCAGCTTCGCAAGTCCCTCCAGCGTAGTGTCCGGCCGGTTGCCCTCGTCCTTGGCGAGCGTGACCTGCTCGTTCCGCGTTTCGCCGCTCGCCTTGTCGGTGACGGACATCACTGCGCTCATCGGCACGATCTCGTCGTCGAACAGCAGGCGCTGCTGGGCCGCGGCGGTGCGGCGCTGGCTTTCCAGCGAGAACAGATCCTGCACCTCGCGCGAGATGCCGTAGCGCTSGGCSACGWTGTCGGCGGTCTCGATCATCGYCRTGTAGAKCKCGGGCTTGTGCTTCATCAGCCAGTCGTTCTGGGTGAGTTCGCGCCGCACCACCGGCTGCACCAGGCTGATCGACTCGACGCCTCCGCCGATCGCGACCGGCACGCCGTCCATGACAATGCGCCGCGCCGCATGCGCGATCGCCTCGAGGCCCGAAGCGCAGAAGCGGCTGACGGTGACACCGGCAGACGCGACCGGGATGCCGGCGACCAGCGCGGCATGACGGGCGACATTGCCGCCGGTCGCAGCCTCCGGATAGCCGCAGCCGAGCACGATCTCCTCGATCGCCGCCGGCTCGATCCCGGCCTTCTCATAGGCTGCCTTGATCGCGTGCGCCGCAAGATCGGCACCGCGGGTCTGGTTGAAGGCACCGCGATAGGCCTTGCCGATCGGCGTGCGGGCGGTGGAGACGATGACGGCTTCGGTCATGGATTTTCTCAGGTCCTATGCAGCGGATTCGGGCGAAGCGGGCTTGGCCCGCTTCTCTTGTTCTTCGGCGATCAACACCTTCGCCAGCAGCTTCCCGGCAGCGCTGCGCGGCAGGCTCTCGCGAAATTCCAGCGCGCGCGGCGTCTCGTGCCGGCCGAGGCGATCCTTGAGGAAGTGCAGCAATTCGTCGAGCGTAAAGGCAGGCATGCCGGCCTTGAGCACGACGAAGGCCTTCGCCGCCTGGCCGCGATAATCGTCGTCGATGCCGATCACCAGCACTTCCTGCACCGCCGGATGCTCGTAGATCGCATTCTCGATCGCCACCGGATAGACGTTGAAGCCGCTCGAGATGATCATGTTCTTGCGCCGGTCGACGATCTGGAACAGCCCGTCGGCGTCCATCCGGCCGAGATCCCCGGTCAGGAACCAGCCCTCGTGGAAGGCATCGCGCGTCGCCTCCGCCTCGTTCCAATAACCCTTGAAGACATTGGGGCCGCGAATGGCGATCTCACCGATTTCGTCGGGCGGGCAATCGGCACGCCCGACGTCGAGCGAGACGATCTTCATCTCGAGGCCTGGCAGCGGTACGCCGATCACGCCCGGCCGAGGTTTCGCCTGCTTCGGCAGGCGCGAGCCGGCGGGCGCGGTCTCGGTCATGCCCCAGCCATTGTTCAGCCTGACGCCCAATATGCCTTCGAGTCGGGTCTGGACCTCGAAGGGCAGGGGCGCGCCGCCCGAGACGCAGGAGCGCAACGACGAAAAATCGACCGTCTCGACGCCCTTGCGGTTGAGCAGGGCAAACCACATCGTCGGCACACCGGAGAACATCGTCGCGCGACGGATCGCGATATCCTCGATCAGGGTTTCGACATCGAAGCGCTGGCGCAGCAGGATGCGGTTGYCGTCCCGCAAATGGCGCAGCAGGATCGTGGTCAGCGCGTAGATATGGAACAGCGGCAGCACCGCGATCGCGGTCTGCGCTCCGGCTTCCAACGGTTCGCCATCAGTCCAGAGACGGTAGATGTTCACCGCCGAGACAAGATTGCCATGCGTCAGCATCGCTGCCTTCGGCGCCCCTGTCGTGCCGCCGGTGAACTGCAGCAGCATCACATCGTCGGGTGAAAGCACCGGCCAGTTCGCCGGGTCAGGCGCCGTCATCAGGTCGTCGAGCCAGGCGAAGCCGCCACCAGGCGGCAGATCCTGCGGCTCGGCCTCCCCCGGTCCCCAGCGCGCATCCTCGCCGACCAATACGCGATCGACGAAGCCCGCCGCACGCAACGCCTGCACCTGCGGCAGGAAGCCTGGAAGGTTCGTGGTGATCAGGCGGACCGGCTGCGTCGCCACGAGCTTGTGCTCAAGCTCCCGCAAGGCATCGAGCGCGCTGAGATGCACGACGGTCGCGCCGCAGCGCGCGACCGCGAAGAACGCGACGGGATGCCAGAGCGTATTGGGAAGGAACAGCGCCACCCGGTCGCCCTGCCTGACGCCATCGGCGATCAACCCCGCCGCGAGCCGGGTGGCCAGCCTGTCGAGTTCGCCATAGCTCAGCTCGCTCTCGCGGAACGCGATGGCCACCGCGTCCGGCCGCGCCGCGACGGCCGGCACGAGCAGATCCGGCACCGTACCGGTTTCCACTGCCGCGTCCCAGTCGCAGGCCTGCGGAAAGCGCTCCTGCCAGATCGGGCGCGCTGCCTGGATCACGCCGCCCTGGCCTTCAGGTCCGCGAAGCCCTTGCCCTCGGCCGCGAGCTCGCGCAGCAGCGGCGCCGGTTCGAGCGCGGCATCACCGCTTTCCGCTGCGAGCCTTTCCAGACGCTTGACGATCACGTCGAGCCCGACAGAGTCAGCCCAGTGCATCGGCCCACCGCGCCAGGCCGGCCAGTTATAGCCGTTGATCCAGATCGTATCGATATCGCCCGGCCGCGCAGCAATCCCCTCCGCGAGGATCTTCGCACCCTCATTGACCATCGGATCGAGCAGGCGCGCCAGGATTTCGTCCGGCTTCATCGCCCGGCGCTCAACGCCCTGCTCCTTGGAAACCTGCGCAATCAGCGCCTCGACCTCCGGGTCGCGTTGCCCGGCGCGCGCGCCCTCCGGATAGAGATAGTAGCCACGCCCGGTCTTCTGACCAAACCAGCCGCGCTCGCAGATCGCGTCCGCGACCGCTGCGGTTTTGCCGCGCGACTTGCGCGTGCGCCAGCCGATATCGTTGCCCGCGAGATCCGACATCGCGAATGGCCCCATCTTGAAGCCGAAACCGGTCAGCGCCGCGTCGACCTCATGCGGCAGCGCACCGGCGATCAGCAGCCGCTCGGCGGCCCGCGTGCGCTGTTCCAGCATGCGGTTGCCAACGAAGCCGAAGCAGTTCCCGACCACGACCGGCACCTTGCCGAGCCTGCGTCCGAGCGAAATCGCAGTGCCCACCGCATCATCCGCAACGCCGGCTGGCCGCACGATTTCAAGCAGCTTCATGACATTGGCCGGGCTGAAGAAATGCATCCCGATCACATCCTGCGGCCGCTTCGTTGCCATGGCGATCGTCGCGAGGTCGAGATAGGAGGTGTTCGAGGCCAGGATTGCGCCTTGCTTCGCAATCCCATCGAGCGCGCCGAAGATCTCCTGCTTGACGCCCATCTCCTCGAAGGCGGCTTCGATCACGATATCCGCCTCCGCTGCCGCCTCGAGCCCGAGCTTCGGCGTGATCAGCGCCATGCGCTGGTCACGCGCGGCCTCCGTCAGCGAACCGCGCTTGACCGAGAAGCCGTAGGTGTCGCGGATGCGGGCATAGCCCTTGTCGAGCTGCTCCCGCGTCGTCTCGATCACGGTCACTGGGATGCCGGCATTGGCGAAACACATCGCGATCCCGCCACCCATCGTGCCGGCGCCAATGACGRCCGCCTGCCGGATCTGACGCGTCCCCTTGCCCTCGTCGATGCCCGGGACCTTGGCCGCCTCGCGCTCGGCAAAGAAGGCGTAGCGCAGGGCCTTGGAACGGTCATCGACGACCAGCTTGAGGAACAGCGCGCGCTCGGCAGCAAGCCCCTCGCCAAATGGCAGGGTGAAGACGCCGCGCACCGCCTCGATCAGCGCCAGCGCATTCGGCATGTCGCCCGACCTGGCTGCCGCATCCTTGGCCAAAGCCTCGAACGCCTCGCGGTCGGATGATGTCAGCATGTCCGCGCGCTCGCCGGTCTTCACGGGCGCCCCCTTGGCCGCAAGCTCCTGCGCCAGCGCAATGGCCGCAGCGACGAGGTCGCCCTCGACGACCCGGTCGACGAGGCCGAGTGCGGCCGCCTTCTCCGCAGAGATCGCCTCTCCGCTCAGCATCAGGGGAAAGGCCTTCGCCGCACCGATCACGCGCGGCAGGCGTTGGGTTCCGCCGGCACCCGGAATGATGCCGAGCTTGATCTCGGGCAGGCCGAGCTTTGCCGCTGGTGCCGCCACACGGCCATGGCAGGCGAGCGCCAGTTCCAGCCCCCCGCCCAGCGCGACGCCCTGAATGGCAGCCACCACCGGCTTCGCGGAGCCTTCGATGATCGCGAGCACGCCAGGCAAGGTCGGTTCGACCGGCGGCCTGCCGAACTCGCTGATATCGGCACCGGCGATGAAGGCCCGCCCGGCGGCCGCGATCACGATAGACTCGACCGCCGGATCGGCAGCCGCGCGCGAAAGCGCATCGACGAGAGCGGCCCGCAGGCTCGCACTCAGGGCATTCACAGGAGGATTATCGATGGTCGCGATCGCCACCGGGCCGCGCTGCGAGAGCCGGACGGTCTCCATGGGCATGTTCCTCACGCTTTCAGTCTGCACTGCAGAATTGAATGCTGCATTTCTCGGACTAGAGAGGCGACTGGCCACGGCTTGTCAAGAATGGGCAGGACGGCTCCGGCGGCGCCACAAGCGGGAACTGCATTGCAGAATGAACGCCCACAACTTGACCGCTCCGGAAGCTGCATGTCATGCCTTGCACGGATCGACGCTAGGACGGATCGTTCCTGCGAATCCAGTATCACGGCGCATCCTTCCGACAGGCAGAACAGCGCTGCTGGGATTGCGTGAAGATCGACAGGGGATAGGCAAGGGATGACCGCGACCGTTCTGACTCAAAGCCCCTTTCCCGGCGTCCTCCAGATCACCATCAATCGCCCCGACCGGCGCAACGCGCTCGACCGCGCAACCTATGGCGGATTGATCGCGGCCATCACCGCAGGCGAAGCTGATGAGGCTGTCCGCGCGCTGGTGCTCACCGGCGCGGCCGGGTGCTTCACCAGCGGTAACGACATCAAGGATTTCGCCGCGGCCTCGGGCGACGGTGCGCGCATCGCCATCGATTTCCTGACGACGATCTCGACGGCGAAGAAGCCGATCGTCGCCGCGGTCGAAGGCTTTGCCGTCGGCATCGGCACCACCATGCTGTTGCATTGCGACCTTGCCTTCGCCGGGCGTAGCGCCAGCTTCCGCCTGCCCTTCGTTACGCTCGGGCTCTGCCCCGAAGGCGGATCGAGCCATCTGCTGCCGATGATTGCCGGCAGCAAGCGCGCCGCGGAACTGCTGCTGCTGGGCGAGGCGTTCCCTCCCGAGACGGCAGCCGAAGCGGGCCTCGTCAATGCCGTGGTGGCGGAAGGCGAAGCGCTCTCGATCGCGCTCGACAAGGCGCGGGCGCTCGCTGCCCTGCCGCCGCAATCGGTCGCCCTGACGAAGATGCTGCTGAAGCGCGGCAATGCCGCCGCCGTGGCCGAAACGATCGCGCTCGAAGCCAGGCATTTCGGCGAGCGCCTGGTCTCGGCCGAGGCGCAGGCCGCCTTCGCCGCGTTCCTGATGAAACGCTGAGGCAATGGCGGCGCAGCTGTCGGACGCCCCCGAACGCGGCGAACGAGCCGGGCCGAAGGAAGACCGGCATTTCGTCACCGCCCTGGCGCGTGGGCTCGATGTGCTCGCCTGTTTCAAGCGCAACGAGGATGCGCTCGCCAACTCGGAAATCGCAGCACGCTGCGGACTTGCCCGTTCCACCGTTTCGCGGCTGACCTATACGCTGACCAAGCTGGGCTATCTCCATCATGTCCCGCATAGCGGAGCATACCGGCTTGGCACCGCGCTGATCGCACTCGGCGCCACCGCGCTTGCCGGGCTCGATGTGCGCCAGATCGCACGGCCCGGCATGCAGGAACTCGCCGACTTCGCCAAGGCCTCGGTCGGCCTCGGCGTCCGCGACCGGCTGAGCATGCGCTATATCGAGTGCTGCCGGGGCGAGGTCGCGATCGCCCTCAACATCGATACCGGCTCGCGCATCTCGATGGCACGCAGCGCCATGGGCCGGGCCTATCTCGCCGCCTGCGACCCGGCCGAGCGCCAGGCCATCATGGACGATTTCCGCTCCGTCGACGACGCTGCCTGGCCGAGTCTGCGCGAGGGCATTGAACAGGCGCTCGAGGAGTATCGCATGACAGGTTGCGTCCGCTCCTTCGGCGACTGGCAGCCGACGGTGAGCGCGATCGCAGTGGCCTTCCACCCCGGTGGAGGCCTGCCGCCGATGACGATCAATTGCGGCGCGCCGACCGTCATCCTCGATCCMGGTTTCCTGCTCGAGGACGTCCGGCCGCGCCTGATCGCGCTGGCAGCCAGTCTTGAAGGAGTGATGGGTTCGTGATCGCATCCGACCTTCCCCTCGCCGGCATTCGCGTTCTCGATCTCTCGCGCATCCTCGCCGGCCCCTGGTGCGGCCAGGTCCTGGCCGATCTCGGCGCCGATGTCATCAAGGTCGAGCATCCCCAGCGCGGCGACGATACGCGCGACTGGGGCATGCGGCTCGGAGAGCGCAACACCTGCTATTTCAACAGCGTCAACCGCAACAAGCGCTCGATCGGCATCGATCTCGGCCAGCCCGAGGGCCTCGCCATCATCCTTGAGCTCGCGCGCAAGAGCGACGTGCTGATCCAGAATTTCAAAACCGGCGGCGCCGACAAGCTCGGCCTTGGCTATGCCGCGCTCAGCGCCGGGAACCCCGGCCTGATCTACTGCTCCATTGCCGGCTACGGCTCCGATGGACCGGAGGCCGCACGACCCGGCTACGATCTCGTCATCCAGGGCGAATCCGGCCTCATGGCCATGAACGGCAATGACGACCAGCCCCCGCTGAAATTCGGTGTCGCGATTGCCGATCTCTTCACCGGCCAATATGCGGCGCAGGCCGTGCTCGCGGCTCTCGTCCAGCGCGGACGCACCGGCAAGGGCAGGCATGTCGAGATGGCGCTGTTCGATTGCGGCCTCTCGGTCACCTCCTATTACGGGCTGGAGGCCCTGGCGCTCGGCGGGGACCCGCCGCGCTACGGCAACGCCCATCCCTCGATCGTACCCTATGGCGTGTTCGATGCGGCGGACGGCGCGCTCGTCCTCACGGTCGGGAACAACGCTCAATATGATCGTTTCTGCCGTTCGGTGATCGACCGGGTCGACCTTGCTGAGAACCCGCGCTACGCCACAAATCTCCAGCGCACCACCCACCGCTCCGAACTGTTGCCGCTCATCGAGGCGGAGCTGCGCGCCCGCCCGCGCGCCGAACTGCTCACGAAACTGGCGGCGAACGGCATTCCCAGCGGCGAGGTGCTCGGCCTCAACCGCGCCTTGCGCTCGGAGCGGGCTGGGCGGGCCGGCATGCTGGTGGAGGACGGGGACAATGCCGGCGCACCCGCCGTACTCGCTCCGCCCTACCGCCTCGATGGCGAACGGCTGCCGGTGCGCCATATGCCGCCGGCGCTGGGCCATGACACCTGGGCAGTCCTCGCGGACGAACTCGGTCTGCCTGCCGAGCGTCTGGACGCATTGAAGGCGCGCGACGTAATAGCCTGACGCCGCGCGCCCGCCGCAACTACGCGGCGACCGCCCGTCTCGACCGCAGTTTCTCCAGGGACCACATGAAGACCGGCCAGAGCAGTGCCGCGATCGTCATCGAAGACAGCACCATCGAGACCGGGCGGCTGAAGAAGGGCAGGATGGAACCGTCCGACTTGATCAACGAGGTGACGAAGCTCTGCTCCACCATCGTGCCCATGACGATGCCGAGCACCATGGCAGCAACGGGATAGCCGTTCTTCTCCATCACAAAGCCGAGCAGGCCGAAGATCGCGACGCACCAGACCGCAAACAGGTTGTTGCCCGCCGTTGAGAAGGCCCCGACCGCACAAAAGATCATGATCACCGGCATGACCGCCGAGCGCGGAGCCCCGACGACACGGCTCGCCAGCCTGATCATGATGATGCCGAACGGGATCATGATGATGTTGCCGAGCAGGAAGATGATGTAGAGCGCATACATGCTCGACGCCTGCTCGGTGAACAGCGTCGGGCCCGGATTGAGCCCCTTCATGTAAAGCACGCCGATGGCGATCGCCGTGATCGTGTCGCCGGGAATGCCGAAGAGCAGCGCCGGAACCCAACCCGACGCGAGCGAGGCGTTATTGCTTGCGCCAGCCTCGATCAAACCTTCGGGATGGCCGGTCCCGAATTTCTCCGGGGTCTTTGAGAAGCGCTTGGACATCGCATAGCTAACCCAGGCAGCCATGTCGGCACCGGCACCGGGCAGGACGCCGATGATGATGCCGACGATGTTCCCGCGCGTCTGCTGCTTCGGATATTTCTTGGTCAGCTCGATCTGCCCCTTGAGGATGCTGCCGAGCCGGCGGTGCTCCAGCTTCGGCGGCTCGCGCTCGGTCAGGGCGCGCATCACCTCGGCAAGCGCAAAGACGCCGACCAGCGCCGGTATCGGCTCGATGCCGCCAAGAAGATCGGTCGAGCCGAAGGTGAAGCGCGGGACGCCGCCGGGATTGTCGATACCGATGCAGGTGATGAGCAGGCCAAGCAGCATCGCGGCGATAGCCTTGATCGGCGAGGAGCGGGCGACCAGCGTCGAGCACATCAGCCCCAGCATGGCGAGCCAGAAATTCTCGTAGGTCGAGAAGGACAGCGCAAACTCGGCCAGCAACGGTGCGATCAGCATCAGCGACAGCGTGCCGGCGATGCCGCCGAGCGCCGAGAACCACAGGCAGATGCCGAGTGCCGTCTCGGCTTGGCCCTTGCGGGTCATTGCATAGGCTTCGTCCGTGTAGGCCGCGGAAGCCGGCGTCCCGGGAATGCGCAGCAGGCAGCCCGGAATATCGCCCGAGAAGATCGCCATCGCCGATGCGGTGATGATGGTGGCGATGGCCGCGATCGGTGACAGATAGAAGGTGATCGGCACCAGGAGTGCCGTCGCCATCGTGGCCGAGAGCCCCGGCAACGCGCCGACCGTCAGGCCATAGAAGGCCGAGGCGACGATCGCGATCATCACATCGGTCTGGAAGACCAGTCCGAAGGCCTGGATGACGGTATTCATCGGCTCACCACGGGAAAGGCAGAAGGCCGCCGGGCAAGGGCACGCGCAGCAGCTTCAGGAAAATCAGGTTGATGACGAAAGGCGCGATCAGCGCCAACGGCACCGCGAGCTTCGGCCGCGCCCCGAAGGCGAAGCTCGCGATCACAACCATGATCCCTGCCGTCGGCAGAAAGCCCATTGCCTCGGACGCAAGCGCATAGAAGGCGAGCAGAGCCGGCGGCAGCAATGCAAGCCAGTTCCGCCAGGCCGGCAAGGGCTCGAGCAGTTCCGGCGCACTATGGCTCGCGACATCCGCCTCGGCCACTTCTTCGAAATGCCGCCCGATACCGAAGGCGATCAGCGTGCCGCAGAGGACGAGGGCAGCCCCGACGGCCATTGGAAAGGCGGAGGGGCCGACCTGCTGGCCAGGGACCGGCGGAAGTGTGGATCCATAGAGGAAGGCAGTGGCGCCGAGCGCCACCATCACGCCCCCGGTTATCTTGTCGGATAGAAGCATCGCGAAACGTCCGCTGATCCGTGCCGGGGCGGCGCCATGAGCGCGAGCGACCGCATCTCCCGCACTCATTTCAGGCACAGTCTGAAAGATCGAGAAGCGGCGGAAGGATGAAGCTGCCTCACCCTTCCGCCAACCGTTTGCCGCCTCAGGCCTTGGCCAGGCCCGCCGCCTTCATCGCGGACGCCATGGCCTTGTCACCTTCGGCCATGAATGAAGCAAAGCCTGCCGGGTCGGCGAACTTCATGCCGAAGCCCCGGGCGTTCATGAAGTCCTTGTATTCCTTGGAGTCGAAGGCCTTTTTCAGCGCGGCGGCGAGCTTGCCCTGGATATCGGCCGGCAGCCCCTTGGGCGCGCCGATGCCACGCCAGGCGCCGACCGAGTAGTTGACGCCGAGTGTCTCGTTCAGCGTCGGAACGTCTTTGAACTGCGGATTGCGCTCGGTCGCCATGATGGCGAGCGACTTCGCCTTGCCGGCATCGATCATGGCCCGGGCTTCGGGCACCGAGCAGGTGACGATGTCGATGCCGCCGGCTGCGAGGTCCTGCATGCCGGGTGCTGCGCCATTCGACGGCACCCAGGCGACATGATCGGGCTTCAGCCCCATCGCCACCAGCCAGCCGACCAGCGCGAGGTGCCAGATACCGCCCTGRCCTGTTCCCGAGGCCTTGAGCTTGCCGGGAGGCGCAGCCTTGATGGCTTCGGCAAGAGCCTTGATGTCCTTGTGCGGGCTCGAGGCGCTGACCTGCACGCCTGGCGGATCCTCGTTCATCAGCGCCAGCGCGGTATAGCTTGCCGGCGTGAGATCGGTGAGACCCTGATGATGCATCATCGAGATCTCGACCGTCAGCATGCCGATATTGTAGCCGTCGGGAGCCGCCGTCGCGATCGCCGAATGGCCGACGACGCCCGAGCCGCCGGTGCGGTTGACGACGTTGCAGGGCTGGCCGAGATCCTTCTCCAGGAGCGAAGCGACGATGCGCGCCGTCGCGTCCGTGCCGCCACCTGCGCCCCAGGGGCAGATCATCGTCAGGGGGCGGCTCGGCCATTGTGCCTGCGCGATTGCCGGCTTGACGATCAGACTTGCCGCGCCTGCCGCTGCCGCACCCTTCAAAAGCTTACGTCTGTTGATGCCGTCCGTCATTCCCGTGTTCCCTCCGCTTAATCGATTTAGGTCCGGGATGCTTCTCCGCGGATGCGGGGCTCCCTTGTCAGTCCGACGCTATCTGAGCCGATTGTCGTAACGGAAACAACTGCTCTTTGAAGACGGGTTCACAGTCCGCATGCGACGGGCAATGCAGCCTTTCCGACCTTCTCGACCACCGCCCCGGTGCTGATCTCCGGCCCCGACGTCGCGGCTTGAAGCGTTACGCCTGCCTTGCCCAGCAGCGCCTGCATGGCAGCCCCGGCGGCAATCGCGTAGGCGCGCTGCGGCGCGACCCCTGCAATCAGCACCCTGTCCGAGGGGTTGGACGTCACCAACCCGGCAAGACGACCCTGGCGATCGAAGACCGGGCTGCCCGCCTGGCCGGGTTGCAGCGGCGCGAACACCGCCTCGCCGGCGCCGAGGCGCACGGATTGTCCCGGCAGGGCCATCGCCGTGCGCTGCCCGCCGGAATCGCCGAAAGCCATCAGCACGACGCTCTCCTGCGCCACCAGCGCCCCACTCCGAAGGCCTGGGGGAGCTCCGGCCGCAGTGCCGTCGACATCCAGCAAGGCAAGGCCGCTCGCATCGTCCTTGATGCGCAGCCGCGCCGGCCGACCGGAAACCTTGAGCGATTTGCAGGGGTCGATCGCCGCCGTCGCCGTCAGGACGAGCTTGTCCGAGACAGCGAGGCCGACACCGAAGCGCTCCGTCGGCCTCGCCGCGACCACGACCGGAGGCGCCGCGCCTGGTGTCGGCACGCTCGCGACCGCAGGACCCGCCGTCGCAGGCGCAGGCCCGGTCGGAAAGGGTTCGAAGCTGCTGGCAATAGCGATGACGAGCTTGTCGATGCTCGGCGCGAGAGCCTTGTCGTAGCCGATCGAGAAGCCGCGCAGGCCGCCCGGCCCCGACGACAGGCGCCGGTAGAACCGCCCCGACGGCGTCTCGCCAGTGACTACGAAGAAATCCGGCCGGAGCAGCTTGTATGTGATTTTCCGCCCTGGAACGGCCGCGCTCGTGGCCTTCTCGAACAGCGCCTCGACAGTATCCCCTGCCGGTGCCGTGCTCGTGTCGAGCGTCACCCTGCCATCCTCKCTCTGCCAGCGGCCGCCGCCGGTCGCGGTCGCCTCGCGGCGCGGCAGCAGCTTGGTCGGAATGCCGATGCGGATACCGGTGCGTTCGTCGGTGATGACGCGGAAGCCCGCCGCCTCGCGCGCCGCCCCCGCCGCCTGCGCCAATGCCCGGCGCTCGACGGGCGTCAGGATGCCGTCCGGCATGCCGCGCGAGCCGGCCTTCAGCGCGTTGATGCCACGAAAGGTCAGCGGCCCGTAGGAGCCGCTGACCGCGCCGTTGAAATGTCCCGCCCAGATCAGGTCGTTCTGGATCGCCTTGCGTTCGAGCTCGGGCAAGGCGTCGAAGGCAGCCTGCGCCGCGGCAAGTTGCGGATTCGCCGCAGGTTGCGGCTGGGCTTGCGCGAGCGCCGGCAAGAACAGCAGCCCGGCAGCGACGAGCAGCCCCCTTGTCCCAAGCGAAGACCTCAACCCCGTCGCCATCACGCGCTCCCCTGCAATCGGCAGCATTGAAGCGTCATTGCCGGCGCATCCGCAACTGGTCTCGTCAGGCAAGCATTTCGTGGACCAGAGGCACGACCCTGCGTCCATAGAGCTCGATGCAGCCCATGAGCCTGTCATGGCTAAGAGGCCCGGCGCTGTATTTCATCTGGAAGCGCGCCGCATCGAGCGCCTTGACCGTCGCGGCGATCTTGCGCGCGACCGTCTCCGGCGACCCGACATAAAGCGAGCCGAAATCGATCTCCTGATCGAACTCGGCGCGATTCATAGGCGGCCAGCCGCGCTCACCGCCGATCCGGTCGCGCATCCGCTTGTAGTCCGTGAAGAACTCCTCGCGCGCCCGCTCGTCCGTTTCCGCCACATAGCCCGGCGAATGCACCCCGACCGGCGGCACCGGTTTCCCCAGTTGCGCAAAGGCGCGGTGATAGAGATCGACATAGGGCCGGAAGCGCGCCGGATCGCCGCCAATGATCGCGAGCATCAGCGGCAGGCCGTAGCGGGCGGCACGAACGACGGATTCGGGACTCCCGCCAACCCCGATCCAGGTCTTCAGCACCCCGGTTTCCAACGAGGGAAAGACGCGCTGGTTCTTGAGCGGCGGCCGCGTCGTGCCCGACCACGTCACCGCATCCTGGCTGATCAGTGCCGCGAAGATTTCGAGCTTCTCCTCGAACAGGGTTTCGTAATCGCGCAGCTCATAACCGAAGAGCGGGAAGGACTCGGTGAAGGAGCCACGGCCGAGAATGACCTCTGCCCGTCCGCCCGACGCCGCGTTGAGCGTCGAGAAACGCTGGAACACCCGGATCGGATCGTCGGAGCTCAGCACCGTAACGGCTGAGCCGAGGCGGATCCGCTCTGTGCGCCCGGCTATCGCCGCAAGCACGACCTCCGGCGAGGAAATGGCGAAATCCGCGCGATGATGCTCGCCGACACCGAAGAAATCGACCCCGACCTGATCGGCCAGCACGGCCTCGTCGATCAGGTTGCGGATGACCTCTGCGTGCGGCAACGGCTGGCCGTCCGCCCCGGAGGTGACATCGCCAAACGTGTCCAGGCCCAGTTCGAGAGGCTGTGTCATGCACATGTCCGTTCAGGCTGGCTACGGTCGAGGGAGATTGTGCCGAGATGAGCCCGGCGGAACGCATCCGCACCAATTGAGGCGCAGGACGCGTGCTTTCAAGGAGGCCCGCCATGCGTGCCGGTTCAGAGCCTCAGGCAGCGGATGCGCGGCTGGCTCCGCCTATGCTGCAGACACTCCGTCATCAGCTTTCACGTTGCACCGGCGAGCACGGATGCTAGCCTTTGGTGATACCGTGCCGCCCTTGCGACTGCGCAGCACTATCGATGACGACAGGCCGGACCGGCCGAAGGGACTGATCATGACCTTGCTCTCCCGGCTCGCGCTGATTCTCGGTCTTGCCCTCGCCGCCACCCCGGCACTCGCCCAGAAGGCCTATATCCGCAACGATCTCCAGGCTGATGGGCAAAGGCTCGAGGAACGCCTGAAGCGCGACGTCTCGGCCAGCACACGCCCCGCGGCGGTCGCGCTGCGTGACGGCGAAGCTGCGCTCTCCCGAGGCGATGCCCGTGCCGCCCTGCCCCAGGCCAATGCCGCCGTCGTCGCCGATCCCCAGAATTCCGCCGGCTGGCGCCTGATGGCACGCGCCGCCAATGCTATCGAGCCGCGTGACTATCGTGAGCGCTGGGAACTGCGCGAACGCGCGATCAGTGCAGCCTACCTCGCCTATCAGCGCGCAACCTCCCGCCCGGACGAAGCAGCCTCGCTCGCGGTGCTCGCCCGCACCTTCGAGCGCAACGAACTCTGGCGCCCGGCCCTGACCGCCTATCGTCTCAGCCTCGATCTCCAGGACAATGCGCAACTGCGCACCGCCTATGAAGGCCTGCGCGAGAAGCGCGGCTTCCGCTTGCTCTCCAACAAGGTCGATGCCGATGCGGCGAGCCCGCGCGCCTGCTTCGAATTCTCCGAGCCGCTCGCCCGCGGGCGCATCGATTTCGCGCCCTATGTCGCGATTTCCGGCGGCAAGGGCGATTTCGCCGTCAGCGCCGAGGAGCGCCAGATCTGCGTCGACGGCCTGCGCCACGGCGAACGCTACGCGTTCGTCATTCGCCAGGGTGTGCCTTCCGCACTCCCCGACGAGAAGCTGCTGAAATCCGCCGATTATGAGGTCTATGTCCGCGATCGCACACCGTCAGTGCGCTTCACCGGCAAGAACTATGTGCTGCCGCGCACCGGTCAGCAGGGCATCCCGGTCGTCTCCGTGAATGCCGACAAGCTCGACCTCGAAGTCATGCGCATCGGCGACCGCAACCTGATCAACTCCGTCCATTCCGACGATTTCCTCAGCCAGCTCGGCAGCTACAACGCGGGCCAGATCGCGTCCGACAAGGGCCAGCGCGTCTGGGCCGGCGCGATGGACGTCAAGTCCGAGCTCAACAAGGATGTGATCACCGCCTTCCCGGTGCTGGAAGYGGTCGGGCAGCTCAAGCCCGGGGTCTACGTGATGTTTGCCAAGCCGACGGGCGGACAGGCCGCGCAGCCCTCGGGCGACGGCGACTATGACGACGGCTCGACCCGCGCGACACAATGGTTTGTCGTCTCCGATCTCGGCCTGACCTCCTTCTCCGGTCCCGATGGCGTGCATGTGCTGGCGCGCTCGCTCGCCAACGCAGCGCCGATCCCGAATGCGGTGCTGCGCCTCATCGCCCGCAACAACGAGGTGCTCGCCACCGCCCGCACGGATGCGAAGGGCTATGCCCGCTTCGATGCCGGCCTTGCCAAGGGCCAGGGCGGCAATGCGCCGGGCCTCGTCACCGCCCTGCTCGACGAGGATTATGGCTTCCTTGACCTGAAGCAGACTGCCTTCGATCTCTCCGATCGTGGCGTGAAGGGCCGCGTCGCCCCGGCCGGCCTCGACGCCTATCTCTATACCGAGCGCGGCGTTTATCGCTCCGGCGAGACCGTCTATCTCACCAGCCTGCTGCGGGATTCCGCCGGCGCTGCCGTCACCGGCCTGCCGCTGACTCTGGTGGTGAAGCGACCGGACGGTGTCGAGTACCGCCGCCGTCAGGTCGAGGATCAGGGTGCCGGCGGGCGGGCTCATTCCATCCCGCTGATCTCCGGCGCGCAGACAGGCACCTGGCGCGTCCAGGCCTATGCCGACCCGAAGGGCGCAGCCATCGGCGAGGTTTCCTTCCTCGTCGAGGATTACGTGCCCGAGCGCCTCGAGCTGACGCTCGCGCCGAAATCACCCGTGCTCCAGGCCGGCGAACCGGCCGAGATCGATGTCAATGCACACTATCTCTACGGCGCGCCGGGCTCCGAGCTCGACGTCAACGGCTCGACCACGATCCGCGCCGCCGCGAAATCCGCCATCCCGGGCTTCGCCGAGTTTCAGGTCGGCCTCACCGACGAGGCCTTCGAGTCGATCCAGAGCGACCTCGAGGAGAGCGCCACCACCGACGCCGCAGGCAAGGCCACGATCTCGGCCGGCGTGCAGCAGCCCGAGACCAACCGCCCGCTCGAGGTCGAGATCACCTTGCGCGTCGGTGAGCCGGGCGGCCGCGCCATCGCCCGCTCCGTCACCTTGCCGATCGTGCCGAAGGGCGCCGCCATCGGCGTGAAGCCCCTGTTCAAAGATGGCGAGCTCGGCAATGGCCAAACGGCGAGTTTCGACGTCATCATGGCCAATGGCGACGGCCGCCGCCTTGCCAAGCCGGGCGTGAAATGGACGCTGTCCAAGGTCAATCGCAACTATCAGTGGTTCTTCCAGGATGGTCGCTGGAACTATGAGGGAGTGAAGACGACGCGCCGCGTCGCCGATGGCGAGGTCGCCGTCAGCGAGACGGCCGCGGCCCGCATCGCTGCCCCGGTTCAATGGGGCAATTACCGGCTCGACGTCGCCTCCGATGGCTCCGACGCGACCGAGACCAGCGTCTCCTTCACCGTCGGCTATGAGAGCGACAAGACCGCCGACACGCCCGATGTGCTGGAGGTCGCGCTCGACAAGCCGTCCTATGCGATTGGCGAGACCATGCAGGTCAGGCTCTCGCCGCGCTTCGCGGGCAAGGCAACGCTCGCCGTCGTCGGCGACAAGCTGAACGAGATCCAGACGATCGACATCGCTCCCGGCGGCAGCACGGCCTCGATCCCGGTCAAGGCGGAATGGGGTGCGAGCGCCTATCTCGTCGCGTTGGCCCACCGCCCGATGGACACCGCCGCCCAGCGCCTGCCCGGGCGCGCCATCGGCCTGTCCTGGTTCTCGATCGGCAAGGAACAGCGCACGCTCCAGGTCGACCTCGGAGCGCCCAATCTGGTGCGCCCGCTCTCGACGCTGTCCCTGCCGGTCAAGGTCAGCGGGGCACGCGCCGGCGAGGAGGCTTTCGTCACGGTTGCGGCGGTCGATGTCGGCATCCTCAATCTCACCCGCTTCGAAAGCCCGGACGCCAGCAAGTACTTCTTCGGCCAGCGCCAGATCGGCCATGAACTCCGTGATCTTTACGGCTATCTGATCGACGGCATGCAGGGCGTGCGCGGCACCATCCGCTCCGGCGGTGACGCAGCCCCTGCATTGCAGGGCGAGGCGCCTACGCAGGAGCCGCTCGCGCGCTATTCCGGGGTGGTCAAGCTCGGCCAGGACGGCACTGCGAAGATCGATTTCGAACTGCCCGCCTTCAACGGTTCGGTCCGCGTCATGGCTGTCGCCTGGTCGCAAGGCCGCACCGGCCAAACCAGCACCGACGTCATCGTGCGCGACCAGATCGTCGCCCAGGCGACGCTGCCGCGCTTCCTCGCGATCGGCGACCAGTCGCGCTTCCATCTCCAGATCGACAATGTCGAGGGACCCGCGGGCCCCTATCTCGTCGATCTCGACGTGAAGGGGCCCGTCCTCGTTGCCGCCGATGCAACACGGCGCACGCTGACGCTCGCGGCCGGCGCCAAGAGCCAGATGACGATCCCGGTCACGGCGGCGGGTCTCGGCCGCGCCGAGTTCGATGTCCGGATCAGCGGCCCGAACGGCGTCGGTACCGTGCAGAACCTCGCGGTGCGCGTGCAGCCCTCGGCCAACACGATCGCCCGCCGCATCGTCCGGCCGATCCCGGGCAATGGCGGCTCTATCACCGTGTCGTCGGACCTCCTGGCCGATCTCGTACCGCGCTCCGGCCAGGTCTCTGTCTCCGTCTCGCCGCTGGCCGCGCTCGACGTGCCGGCGATCCTGAAGGCGCTTGACCGCTACCCTTATGGCTGCACCGAGCAGACCGTCAGCCGCGCCTTGCCGCTGCTGCATGTCAACCGGCTGGCMAGTCTCGAGCAGCTCGCGCTCGATGCCAACGCCGACGAGCGCGTCAACGGCGCAATCGAGCGCGTGCTCGCCCGCCAGGGCGGCAACGGCTCCTTCGGGCTCTGGGGTGTCGGCGGCGAAGACCTCTGGCTCGATGCCTTCGTTACGGACTTCCTGACCCGCGCCCGCGAGCGCCAGTTCAACGTTCCGCAGATCGCCTTCAATCTCGCGCTCGACCGGCTGCGCAATCAGGTCGTCAACACCAGCGAGATCAACAAGGAAGAAGCCGCCGGCATCGCCTATGCGCTCTATGTGCTCGCGCGCAACGGCCGGCCCGTGATGGGCGACCTGCGCTATCTCGCCGACAACAAGCTGGCCGAGTTCGCCTCGCCGCTGGCACGCGCGCAGATTGGAGCGGCACTCTCGCTGCTCGGCGATCGCGGTCGCGGTCGCGCCGCCTTCACCAGCGCGCTTGCTGGCCTCCAGGAGGCGCGTGACGACGGCCTGTCACGGCCCGACTAYGGCTCGCGCCTGCGCGACGGCACGGCGGTCCTGACCCTGATCGCCGAAACCAATGGCGAGCGTGCCGACATCGCCCGCGCTTCCGCAATCGTCGAGAGCGCCCGCGGCTCCGCCCGCTACACCTCGACCCAGGAGAACATGTGGATGGTGCTGGCGGCTCAGGCCATGGCCAAGGAGGCCGAGGGCATGGCGCTGACCGTCGACGGCACCGAGCGCAAGGGCGCCTTCTACCGCACGCTTTCGGATGAGGCGCTGGAAGCAAAGCCGCTCGTCATCGCCAATCCCGGCGCCGCCTCCGCGCAGGCCGTGATCACCGTTGCCGGCATTCCGACCGCCGCCGAACCCGCCCTGAACCAGGGCTTTGCCCTGGAGCGGACCTATTACACCATGAAGGGCGAGAAGGCTGATCCGGCGCGTCTGCGCCAGAACGAGCGCTACGTCGTCGTGCTGGGGGTGACCGAGCCCTCGGTTCGCTACGGGCGACTGCTGCTGGTCGATCCACTGCCGGCCGGGCTCGAGATCGAGAATGCCAATCTCACGGAGGGGGCATCGACGCAGGGGTTGAGCTGGCTGAAGCAGGACGTCACGCCGGTCCACACGGAAGCGCGCGACGATCGCTATGTCGCAGCCTTCGAACGGCCTGGCTCGTCCAACCAGCCGCTCTCCTTCACGGTCGCCTATATCGCGCGCGCCGTCTCGCCCGGCCGCTATGTCGCGCCCGCAGCCGCCATTGAGGACATGTACCGTCCCGACCGCTTCGGCCGCACCGCCTTCGGCACGGTCGACATCGCCTCGGCCAGGTAAGGGCACGAAGGCTCGTGATCACGCAGGGCGAGCAAAGCGGCACCCCTCCTCCCTCCCCTTCGCAGGGTGCAAGGGGTCGACGTCGCTGGCTGAAACCCGTTGCGCTGGCATCAGCGCTCGGGCTTGCGCTCATGGGTTTGGCTGCCGGCTCCGTTGCCTTCTACGCCTCGACCCTCCCCCCACTCGATGTCTCGGCTGCGCATGACCGCTCGACCGTGGCGCTCGATCGCGAGGGCAAGCTGCTGCGCCCCTTCCTCACCGCTGACGGTCGCTGGAAGCTCCCGGTCGGCGTCGAGGATGTCGACCCGCGCTATCTCGCGATGCTGAAGGCCTTCGAGGACAGGCGCTTCGACAGCCATTCCGGGATCGACCCGGTCGCGATGCTACGTGCCGCCGGGCAGATGCTGATCAATGGCCGCATCGTCTCCGGCGGCTCGACGCTGACCATGCAGGTCGCGCGGCTGCTCGAACCGCGCGAGGAGCGCTCGCTTGCCGCCAAGCTGCGCCAGGCCGTGCGTGCGATTGAGCTGGAACGCCGCTTCAGCAAGGATCAGATTCTCGATCTCTACCTGGCGCTCGCGCCCTTCGGCGGCAATCTCGAAGGCCTGCGAGCAGCAAGCTTCGCCTATTTCGGCCGCGAGCCGAAACGTCTTTCCACGGCCGAAGCCGCCCTGCTCGTCGCGCTGCCACAAGCACCGGAGCAACGTCGTCCCGACCGCTTCGCCGAGACCGCCCGCAAGGCGCGCGACAGGGTGCTCGCCCGCATCGAGGCAGCAGGCCTCGTGACGCAGTCCGAAGTCGCGGCCGCGCGTGATGAGCCGGTTCCGACCGCACGAAGGGCCTTTCCCAATCTGGCGCCGCATGTCGCCGAGCAGGTCGTGGCCGAGGCACCGACCGTTCGCCGCCACCACCTGACCATCGATGCAAGGCTGCAGGCCAATCTCGAACAGCTTGCCCGCGAACGCAGCCTCGGCCTCGCCCCGCAGGTCTCGATTGCCGTTCTCGCCGTCGACAACGAGACCGGTGAGATCCGTGCCTCGGTCGGCGGCGTCGATTATTTTGCAGCCGAGCGCGCCGGCTCGCTCGATCTCACCCGTGCCCTGCGCTCGCCGGGTTCGGCCCTCAAGCCCTTCATCTATGCGCTCGCCTTCGATAACGGCCTCGCCCATCCCGAGACCATGCTGGAGGATCGGCCGGCGCGTTACGGGCTCTATGTGCCGGAGAATTTCGATCTCGGCTTCCAGGGCATGGTCAGCGCGCGCAAGGCCTTGCAGCTTTCGCTGAACGTCCCGACCGTGGAATTGCTTTCGTCACTCGGCCCGCAACGTTTCCTGTCGCGGCTGCGCGATTCCGGCGTCGCGATCGCCATGCCGAAAGAGGGCGGTGCGCCAGGGCTCGCGGTGGGCCTTGGTGGTCTCGGCATCACCCTGTCCGACCTGACGCGGCTCTATGTCGGCCTCGCCCGCGGCGGCGAGATGCTGCCGCTCAAGGTCAAGGCCGGCGATCAGCCGGCCGGAGAGGCGCCTCGCCTCGTCGATCCCGTCGCAGCCTGGTATGTCGCCGACACGCTCCTAGGCGCTCCGCCGCCGCTCAATGCCGCACCAGGGCGTATCGCCTACAAGACCGGCACATCCTATGGCTATCGCGATGCCTGGGCCGTCGGCTTCGACCGCAAGCACACGATCGGCGTCTGGGTCGGCCGCGCCGATAACGGAGCCGTGCCGGGGCTCGTCGGGCGCGTCGTCGCGGCACCGATCCTGTTCGATGCCTTCGCACGTCTCGGCCATGATCCGCGGCCATTCCTGCAGCCGCCGAACGCCATCATATCCTCGACATCGAACCTGCCGCCACCGCTGCGCCATCTCCGGCAGGACGTGCCCAAGACGCTGACCGCACTGGCCCGCCCTGGCCTCACGCTGGCCTTCCCGCCGGAAGGCGCGCGCATCGATCTCGCGGCGTCGGCCGTCGACGGGCACGCGCTGCTCAACCTCAAGGTCGCCGGGGGCGCCCCGCCCTATACCTGGCTGGTCGACGGGGCGCCGGTGACCGCACCGACCCGCCGCCGTGAAACCGCCTGGCAGCCCGGCGGCAAGGGCTTTGTCCGGATTTCGGTGATCGACGGCGCAGGCGCGAGCGAGAGCGTCTCGGTCAGGCTGCAGTAGCGCAAGGCATCAGCGCGGACTCAGCGATCCAGGCGCCGGCGATGCGGCCTGGATCGCCTTTCCGCACAGTTCATTCCGCGGGCTGGACCTGTGTCTGGCCATGCGCCGCGTCCTCGCCATGCACGGGCCGATGCGCCCGCGCCAGATAGCTATAGGCGACCGGCACCACATAGAGCGTCAGCAGGGTGCCGAAGGTCATGCCGCCGACGATGACCCAGCCGATCTGAGAGCGGCTTTCGGCACCGGCGCCATGGGCGAGCGCCAGCGGCACCGCACCAAGCACCATCGCGCCCGTCGTCATCAGGATCGGCCGCAGGCGCAGTTCCGCGGCCTMGACCAGCGCATCGACGAGGTCCTTGCCCTCCTCGCGCAACTGGTTGGTGAACTCGAGGATCAGGATGCCGTGCTTGGTGATGAGGCCGACGAGCGTGATCAGGCCGATCTGGCTGTAGACGTTGAGCGTGCCACCGCTGAAATACAAAGCCGCCAGCGCGCCCGTGATCGAGAGCGGCACCGAGACCATGATCACCACCGGGTCGATGAAGCTCTCGAACTGCGCCGCCAGCACCAGATAGATGAAGCCGAGCGCCAGGAGGAACACGATCGCGATCGAGGAGCCAGCCTGCTTGAACTCGCGGCTCTGGCCGGAATAGTCGATCTGCACCGATTTCGGCAGCACCTTGGCGGCCGCCTGCTCCAGGACGGCCAGTCCATCGCCGAGCGAATAGCCCGGCGCCGGCACCGCCGTGATCGTCGCGGAGCGCAGCTGGTTGAAGCGGATCAGCTCCTTGGGCGCGACGTTCTCCTCGATGCTGACAAGGCTGGAGAGCTGTACCACCGTGCCGTTGCGACCACGCAGATAGATCGACTGCAGCGCCTGAGGCGTGTTGCGATCCTCCCCGGCGACCTGCAGCATCACGTCATACTGCTCGCCGTTCATGTTGAAGCGCGTCACCTGCCGCCCACCGAGCAAGGTCTCCATCGTCCGGCCGATGATGTCGACGCCGACGCCAAGATCGCTGGCGCGCTGCCGATCGATCGAAACCTTGATCTGCGGCTTGTCCAGGATGAGGTTGGATTCGAGGTTGGTCAGCACCGGCGAGGAGGACGCCTCCGCGATGACCGCATCGACATAGTTCTTGATCTCGGCATAGGAATCCGAGGAGCGCAGCACGAACTCGATCGGCTTGCTGTTGGCTCCGCCGCCGCCAAGCGAGGGCGGATTGACCGCGAAGAGGCGGATGCCCGGAATCTGCGACAGCCCGCGATTGATCTCGGCAACGAGATCCTGCTGTTTGCGGTGGCGCTCTTCCCACGGCTTCAGCCGCGCGAATGCGATGGCGCGCGTCACGTCGGGGAAGCCGGTGATGACGAGATAGCTCTCGACTTCGGGAAGATTCTTGAAATACTCCTCGACCTGCCGCGCATAGCTCGCCGTGAAGCTCAGCGTTGCGCCCTCAGGCGAGACGCCGATGGCGTTGATCGTGCCACGGTCTTCCACCGGAGCCAGCTCCGAGCGCAGGTTTGTGAAGAAGTAATAGCTGCCGCCAGCAACACTGAGCGCCAGCAGCACGATGACCGGGCGCATCGAAAGCGCCCCACGCAGCGAACGGCGATAACCGCGGGAAAGCGCATCGAAACCGCGCTCCAGCACGTTGTAGAGCCAGCCATGCGACTCGTGCGGCTTCAGGAGTTTGGCGCACATCATCGGCGTCAGCGTCAGCGCGACGAAGCCGGAGACGAGCACCGCACCTGCCAGTGTCAGGGCGAACTCGATGAAGAGCTTTCCGGTACGCCCGGTCGAGAACGCCATCGGTGCATAGACCGCTACCAGCGTCAGCGTCATCGCGACGACCGCAAAGGCGATCTCGTTGATGCCGCGGATCGCCGCCTTGCTTGGTTCCATGCCGTTCTCGACATGGCGGTGCACGTTCTCCAGCACGACGATGGCATCGTCGACGACGAGGCCGATGGCGAGCACCATCGAGAGCAGCGTCAGCGTGTTGACGGTGAAGCCGAGCGCATACATCAGCGCGAAGGAGCCGATCAGCGAGACCGGAATCGTGACCAGCGGGATCAGCGTCGCGCGCAGCGAGCGCAGGAAGACGAAGATGATCAGCACGACGAGGACGACCGCCTCGCCGATCGTGGTGTACACCGCCTGGATCGAGCGATCGATGAAGATCGAGGTGTCGTAGGAGGTCGCGATCGCCATGCCGTCGGGCAGATCATCGGTGATCTCCGGCAGCGCCGCACGAACACCGGAGGAGACATCGAGCGGATTGGCCGTCGCCTGCTTGACGATGCCGATCGTCACCGAAGGGCGGCCGGCGAACCAGGCGGCGTTACGCTCCTCGCGCGCGCCGAGCTCGACCTTCGCGACATCGCTCAGCTTCACCGGAAATGCGCTGACATCCTTGATCACGATCTGCTGGAATTGCTCGGGCGTGGTCAGGCCGGTCTGCGACAGCACCGTGAACTCACGGTCGTTGCTCTCGATGCGGCCGGACGGGATCTCGACATTCTGCGCCCGCAGCGCCGCCTCGATCTCCTGTACGGTGATATTGTAGGCGGCCATGCGGGCCCGATCGAGCCAGATGCGCATCGCATATTGCCGTTGGCCGAGAATGCGCACTTCGGCGACGCCGGTGATGTTCTGCACCCGGTCGGCAATGAAGCGGTCGGCGAAGTCGGTCAGCTCCAGCGGGCTGTGCCGCGTGCTGGTCAGCGACAGATACATCACCGGCTGGGCGTCGGCCTCGACCTTGGCGATGATCGGCTCGTCGATCTCGTCCGGCATGCGCCCACGCACGCGGCTGACGCGGTCGCGCACGTCGGAGGCCGCGACATCCGGATCCACGTCCGGACGGAAGCGCACAGAGATGCTGCTGCGCTCCTGACGGCTGTTCGAGGTGATGATCTCGATGCCCTCGATGCCCGCGATCGAGTTCTCCAGGATCTGCGTGACCTGGGATTCGATGATCTCGGCGCTGGCGCCGCGATAGGTCGTGTTCACCGAGACGATCGGCTCGTCGATGTTCGGGTATTCGCGCACCGTCAGCCGGCCATAGGAGACGATGCCGATGAGGATGACGAGCAGGCTGAGGACGGTCGAGAGAACCGGCCGGCGGACGAAGAGCGCAAACAGGCTCATCGTGCGTCGCTCGTCTGCACCGGAGCCGGAGCATTCTTGACGGCAACGGCCGAGCCGTCACGCAGGCGCATCTGGCCGGCCGTGACGATCTGCATGGTCGGGGTCAGCCCCTTCACGATCTCGACCTTGCCCGGAAGGCGCTTGCCGAGTTCGACCGGCATGCGCTTCGCCTTGCCGTTCTCGACCACGAAGATCATCTTGCCGGTGCCATCGGGGACTACGGCCGTCTCCGGCACGACGAGCGCGTTCTCGCGCTGGTCGACGATGATGTTGATCCGCGCGAACAGGCCGGGCTTCAGGACGCCGTCGCCGTTCGGGATGGTGGCGCGCAGCCGGATCGCACGGCCGTTCACATCGACGATCGGATCGATCGCGAAGATCGTGCCGGTGAAGCCGGTGTCGGGCAGCGCATCGACCTTGAGCTGGATGGTCTGCCCGACCTTGACCCGTGTCAGGTAAATCTCGGGAACCCGGAAATCGACCTTCATCGGGTCGGTTGCGGTGAGCGTGATCAGCTCCTTGCCGACCGAGACATAGTCTCCGACGCTGACCGAACGCAGGCCGACAACCCCGGTGAAGGGCGCACTTATGGCGGTCAGAGCGCGGCGCGAGGTCGCGAGCTGCAGGCGGGCCTCGCTGGAGGCCAGTTGCGCCGTCGCCTGTTCGAGCGCGACCTGCGTGCCCGAGCCACGGTCGACCAGCGCCCGGTTGCGCTCATAGGTATCGCGCGCCAGCCGCAGATCCGCCTCGGCCAGTTTCACTTCGGCGTCGAGGATCGCCCGGTCGAGCTTGACCAGTTCCTGGCCCTTGGTGACGCGCTCACCTTCCTTGAATCCCAGTGCCACGACCCGGCCGGCGATCTCGGGAGCGATGACCACTGTTTCATTCGCGGTCAGCGTGCCCAGCGCCTGGACCTCTTCATTGACCGTTACGGCCTCCACCCGGCTGACCTCGACGGGCACGCCGGCAGCCTGCGGGTTCGCCACCGCGCGCGCTTGCGCAGGCTGCGCGCCAGCCTTGAAGCTGCGGTAGCCGTAATAGCCGCCGCCAGCGACGCCGGCGATCAGGAGGACAAGGACAAGCCGCTTCATAGGTCAGGGTGCTCCGGTATCGTCGCAAGCCCTATGGGACTGGACGATGCAGTTCAAATTACAAATCCGTAAGTGTGGTTTCATGACGGCCGCGACGGTTTAATGAACCAACCGGCTTTTTCGCATGCAAGACCGGAACCAAGACACGAAACAAGTCCGGAACGGGCTGCTGGCGGCAGATTTCGGGGGCCTGTGGCCGAATTAAGCCTTTAGTGGAAGTCGCGAGAGCGCGGCAGCACCCYGACATTGCGCGGGTGCGTATGTTGGCGCGGCGGCAGGCGGCTGTCGGATTGCGGGTGCTGCACCTCGTCGGCCCGCGCCAGGGTGCGGTGCAGCAGCCCGTCGGCGAGCCGCGCCAGTTCCTCCGAGCGATCCTCGATCCTGTCGACCACGAGATGGACGATGCCTTCCGGACTGCGTTGCAGCCGGCCGGCGAGCAGGACGAGCCGCGCGCCCATCGCCTGCCGGCGATAACGCTCGAAGGTCTTTGGCCAGAGCACCGCATTGGCGATGCCGGTCTCGTCCTCCAGCGTCATGAACATCACACCCTTGGCGCTGCCCGGCCGCTGGCGCACCGTGATGATGCCCGCCAGCCGGCAGCGCGTGCCGTCGGATGCTGTCAGGACCTGATCGCAGCTCAGGGCCCGCTCACGTGCGAAAAGCGGGCGCAGGAACTGCATCGGATGCCCCTTCAGCGACAGGCGAAGATGCTGGTAATCCGCGATGACCTGTTCGGAGTCCCGCATGCGCGGCAGCAGGGTCTCGGGCTCCTGGGCGAGTTCGGCGCTCTCGCTCGCCGCAAAAAGCGGCAGCGGCCTGTCATCCGGGAGCCTTCGCACCTCCCAGAGCGCCTCGCGCCGGCTGAGCCCGAGTGAGCCGAAAGCATCGGCATCGGCCAGCGCGACGAGGGCACGCGTGGGCAACCTCGCGCGCCGCGCCAAGGCCTCGACGCTGTCATAACCCTGCCCGCGCGCCGTCACGAGCGCCTCGCCAAAAGCCTTCGAGATCCCGTCGATCTGGCGCAAGCCGAGCCGCATCGCGAGGGCGCCGTCCTCGCGGCGCTCCAGCGTGTTGTCATGATCGCTCAGATTGATGTCGGCTGGCCGGATCTCGACCTTGTTGTCCTGCGCAGCGCGGATGATCTGCGCCGGAGCATAGAAACCCATGGGCTGCGAGTTCAGAAGCGCCGCGGTGAAGGCAGCGGCATGATGACACTTGAGCCAGGCCGAAGCGTAGACCAGCAGGGCGAAGGAGGCCGCGTGGCTCTCCGGAAAGCCATATTCGCCAAAGCCCTTGATCTGGTTGAAACAAGCGGACGCGAAGGCGCGGTCATAGCCGCGCGCGACCATGCGCTCGACCATCATCGTCTCGAAATTCTGGATCGTGCCGACATGGCGGAAGGTCGCCATGGCACGCCGCAAACCATTGGCCTCATCCTCGCTGAACTTCGCCGCCTCGATGGCGATGCGCATCGCCTGCTCCTGGAACAGCGGCACGCCGAGCGTCTTTTTCAGAACCAACTCCAGCTCGTCGGGAAACCCATGTTCCGGCGCAGGCGAAGGGTAATGCACCTCCTCGGCTCCGTTCCGTCGCCGCAGATAGGGGTGGACCATATTGCCCTGGATCGGGCCCGGCCGGACGATCGCGACCTCGATGACGAGATCGTAGAATTCCTTCGGCCTCAGCCGCGGCAGCATGTTCATCTGCGCCCGGCTCTCGACCTGGAAGACGCCGATCGCATCGGCCCGGCAGAGCATGTCGTAGACCTCGCCATCTTTGGATGGGATCGTCGCCAGCTCCCGGCGTTCTCCCCCGTGCAGGGCGATCAGGTCGAGCGCCTTGCGGATGCAGGTCAGCATGCCGAGCGCGAGCACATCGACCTTCATCATCCGGAGCGCGTCGATATCGTCCTTGTCCCACTCGATGAAGCTGCGGTCCTTCATGCCGCCCCAGCCGATCGGCACGCATTCGTCGAGCCGCCCGCGCGTCAGCACGAAGCCGCCGACATGCTGCGAGAGATGGCGGGGAAAGCCGATCAACTCGGTCGCCAGCGCGGCCGCGCGCGCGATCATCTGATTGGCGGGGTCGAGCCCCGCCTGCCGGACATGGTTTTCCGGCAGGCCGTCGCCCCAGCTGCCCCAGACCGTGTTGGCGAGCGCGGCCGTGACATCCTCGCTCAGGCCGAGCACCTTGCCGACCTCGCGAATGGCGCTACGCGGCCGATAGCAGATCACCGTCGCGCAGATGCCGGCGCGCAGCCGGCCATAGCGCTCATAGATATACTGCATCACCTCCTCGCGCCGCTCATGCTCGAAGTCGACATCGATATCGGGCGGCTCCTTGCGCTGTTCGGAGAGAAAGCGGGCCAGGAGCGAATTGCCCTCCATCGGGTCGACCGCGGTGACCCAGAGGCAGTAGCAGACCGCCGAATTCGCCGCCGAGCCCCGGCCTTGGCACAGGATCGGCGGCTCCTGTGCACGGGCGAAGCGCACGATGTCGTGGACCGTCAGGAAGTAGCGCGCGTAATCGAGCTTCGCGATCAGTGCGAATTCCTTGTGCAGCAGGTCGCGTACCTTGCTCGGGATGCCCTCGGGATARCGCCTGTTCGCTCCTTCCCAGGCGAGATGCTCCAGATGTTCCTGCGGGGTGCTGCCCGGCGGCACCGGCTCGTCCGGATACTCATATTGCAACTGGTCGAGCGAGAACCGGCAGCGTTCGAGGAAGCGCACCGTCTCCGCCACCATCTCCGGCGCGTGCCGGAACAGGTGGGCCATCTCGCGCGGCGATTTGAGATGGCGCTCGGCATGGGCCTCCAGCATGCGCCCGGCTCGCTCGATCGGGACATGCTCGCGGATGCAGCTGACGACATCCTGCAAGGGCCGCCGCTCGGGCGCATGATAGAGCACGTCGTTGACGGCAAGGCAGGGCACGCCCGCCCTGGTCGCGAGCTGCACCAATGCATCGGCGCGGCGCCGGTCGTCGCCGCGATGCGGCATGTCGATACCCAGCCAGAGTCGACCGCGCGCAAATTCGAAAACGCTCGCGAGTGCCGCCGCGATCTCGCTGTCCGGCCGCCGGTCCGGCATCAGGATCAGCAGCATGCCTTCCGCGAATTCGCGCAGGTCGGAGAGCGTGAGGATGCATTCGCCCTTCTTCTCGACCTTCATCTTGCCGTGGGTCAGCAGGCGGCAGAGCCTGCCATAGGCGTCGCGATCCTGGGGATAGGCGAGCAGGTCGGGCGTGCCATCGGACAGGACGAGGCGGACCCCGACCGCGAATGTCAGCTTCGTTGTGGCGATACCCCCCTCGCGCATCGCCGCATGGGCCCGCACCACGCCGGCCAGAGAATTGCGGTCGGCGAGCCCGATTCCGGCAAGGTCGAGTTCGGCCGCCCGGCCAACCAGTTCCTCCGGACTCGAGGCTCCGCGCAGGAAGGAGAAGTTGGAGGTAACCGCGAGTTCGGCATAGCGCGCGGCTGGTCCTCCCGGGGCAGCCTCGACCAGGCGATTGTCATTGAGCCCGCTCACGCGAAAAGCCCGTGCATGAACCAGGGTGGATGCGCGGCCTCGCGGCCATAGAGTCCGTCGCGATAAAGCCAGAAGCGCCTCCCGCCCGGCTCTTCGACGCGAAAATAGTCGCGGGTCGGCGCGATCCTGCCCGTCGTCGCCCACCATTCGGCGGCGATCCGCTCCGGCCCCTCCGCCTTGGCGACCTCATGCAGCACGCGCCGCCAGCGGAAACGCGTCGGCGGTCCGTCCGGAATTTCGGCCAGGACCTCGATCGGCTCAGGCCGCGACAGCAGCCGCAGGGGCCGTTCCGGGGCAGCGCTCGGTGCCGGCCAGTCTGGGGAAAGGCCGAGCCGTACAAGCTCGCCATGCCGCAGGGCGGGCACCGCCAGCGCCGCACGCTCGGGATCATGGCTGTCCTGCGCCAGGAAACGCCGCACGCGATCCGGGCCGATCCGGGCCGCGATCGCATCGGCGACCTCCGTCAATGCCCGCTCGGCGGCGGCTTCGTCGGGCTCCTCCTTCCCCCCGGCGGCGAGCGTTCCCTGATCGACGGCGAAAGGCTCGGTCGCACCGGCCGAGAGCCGGATCAGGTCGAAGCCGAAGCCGGGATCGAGCGGGTCCGCCAAGGCATCCAGCTTCAGGGCGAAGAGCCGGTCGAGCGCAGCCGGATCGCGCAACGGCATCCCGGTCTCGATGCCGAGACGGCGCACGGCCCCGTCACTGCGGAAAAAGCTCGCCTCGAACAGTCTTGCGCCTTCGCCCCGCGCTTCCAGCATGCCGGCGAGACTTTCCTCCAGGCCGGCCAGGGCGGCCCGGATACCGGCCTCATGCGCCAGCGGCTCGGCAAAACGCCGCTCCGCCATACAGTCCGGCAGCGGTCGTCGCGGGGACAGCGCCTGCGGCAGGCGGCCAAGCGCCTGGTCGAGCCTGTCGAGCAGGTCGCGGCCGAAACGGGCGGCCAGCGGCGCGCGCGGCCGCGTCTCCAGATCGGCGATATGGGTGAGGCCCATGCGCGCGAGCCCGTGCTGCCGTGCCGCCTCCAGTCCAAGCGCCGCGGTCGGCAAGGGCCACAGGGCCTCGCTCTCCCCGTCCGGCGGCACGATGCCGCCGCGCCCATAGCGCGCGACACCCCAGGCGGCGCGCGCCGTCCCGGCAATGGCGGCGCGCAGCGTAAAGCCCTGTCGTTTCAGCCGAAGCAGGCAGTCGCGGCCAAGCGCGGCCTCGCCGCCAAAGAGATGGGTGCAGCCCGAGATATCGAGCAGCAATCCATCCTCGCCATCGAGCGCGACCAGCGGTGTATAGCGGTCGCACCAGTCGGCAACGGCGTAGAGCAGGGCCGCATCGGCCGCCCTGTCCTCCTCGACCACGACCAGCCGCGGGATCATCGCCCGCGCATCGGCCAGCGCCATGGTCGCATGAAGGCCGAGACGTTCGGCTTCGACATCGAGGCTCGTCAGCCGGAAGGCGCCCTTCGCCTTGCCCACCACAACAAGAGGACCAGGATCATCCGCTGGCCCGCCGGGCTGCGGGCCAGGCCTCTGCGATATTGCCCGAACGGATGCGCCCTGGCTGCGTCTGATCCGGTCGATGGGCAGGCGCGGGAACCAGAGCGACAGGAAGCGGCTCGCGGAAGCTATACGCATGACTGTCCCACTCCATCACCCACTGCCCTGTCGCCCCATGCCGGTTGCGCAGCACCGTGACCGCAAAACTCGGCCGGCCCGGCCCATGCGCTCTCATCCGCCCCTCCGAAGGCGCCGCCGAAACCGACCAGCGGATCGTCGCCGCGCTTGGAGCAGGACTGCTTCCCAGCCGCAGGAGAAAAGCCGTCGCGCCGGCATCCCGCGCCGCCAGGACGAGACGCCGGCTGGCCGTGAGATCGAGGCAGGCCGGCGCACCTTCGAGCTCGATCACCACCGCGCCGATACCCGAGCGCGGGTCATTGCCGCGCGGAAAGGCGTCGCCCGCCGCCTTCAGCACGGCAAGCGGATCGCGCCCCCGCACCGCAAGCACCCGGTCGGGATCGAGCCCGAACGCTGCAAGCCCCGGCGCATAGAGTTCGCCCCCTTCCGCGCCGGCGGAATCCTGCCGCAGCCAGACGACCGGCCGCCGCTCCAGCCGCGCGATCAGCCCGGCGACGAAGCCCGTCGCCGCCGGAGCCTGATGCGCCGCAGCCACGATCTCGTGCAGGGCATGGCGGCGCAGCGGCCCCAGCGCCGCATCGGCCGCCGCGTGGCCAAGGCTGAAGCTCGCCTCCCCGCCCAGCGAGACGGAGACGCTTTCCAAACCGGCAATGCTTCGCCGCAGCGCGGCGACGGCATGATCGCTCACGTCTTGGCACTCCAAATGTTCCTATTTTGTTCTTTATGACTCCGCCGCCTCAGACGAGTCAACAGCCTCCGTGACGCCCCGCCCCATAGCCCCCGATCCTGCTGTCACGGCCCTGTCATCTGTCGCCGATACCGGTTTGCGCACTGCAAGAGAGCATGAGCTCCGGACTGCGCCTCGCCCATGTCCGGATGTCGYCATGCTCGCTCCTCGATGGGAAGACCGTTCATGCTGCGTATCGAAGGCCTGACCAAGCGCTTCAGCGGCAAAGCCGCCGTGGACAATGTCTCGCTGTCGATCCCGAAGGGCGAAATGGTCGGCGTCATCGGCCGCTCCGGCGCCGGCAAGTCGACCCTGCTGCGCATGATCAACCGCTTGGCGGAGCCGAGTTCCGGCCGCCTGATCAGCGACGAGCGCGATGTCACCGCATTGAAGGGCCCCGAACTGCGCGCCTGGCGTCGCGACACCGCGATGATCTTCCAGCAGTTCAATCTCGTCGGCCGCCTCGACGTGCTGACCAATGTCCTGCTTGGCCGGCTCAATCACCGCTCGGCCTTCCTGACGCTGGTGAAGAGCTTCTCGCCGGACGACAAGATCCGCGCCATCGCCGCACTCGAGCGTCTCGACATGGGCCATCTTCTGGCCCAGCGCGCCGAGACCCTCTCGGGCGGCCAGCAGCAGCGCGTCGCGATCGCCCGCGCCCTGGTCCAGGAGCCGAAGGTCATTCTCGCCGACGAGCCGATCGCTTCGCTCGATCCGCGCAACACCCAGGTCGTGATGGATGCGCTCTTCCGCATTAATCGCGAGGACGGCATCACCGTGATCTGCAATCTGCATGATCTCGATATCGCGGCGAAATATTGCGACCGACTGATCGGCATGGCCGCAGGCAAGGTCGTGTTCGACGACGTGCCGCAGGCGCTGACCCGCGAGATCGCGGCCGAACTTTACGGCATCGAGGCCAAGGATGCCGGCGCCGAGGCGCTCGACGCGCTCGATGCCATCGCCATCGCCGAAGCCAAGCGCGCCAAGCAGACCGCGGCCTGAGCCGAGTTCAAGCCCGGCCAGGACCGCTCACACCTGAAAAGACCGCCAACAGCCTTCAACAGGAGCAAACCATGCTGACCCGTCGTCATACCCTCACGCTCGCCGCCGCCGGCCTGGCCGCGACGCTCGCCGCTCCCGCCTTCGCGCAGGACTGGAAAGCCAAGTATCCGGAGCTGATCTTCGCCATCATCCCGTCCGAGAACGCGTCTGGCGTCGTCGAGCGCTACACCCCCTTCGTCAACTACCTCGCGAAGGAACTCGGCACCAAGGTGACGCTGCGCATCGCCAACGACTATGCCGCGATCATCGAAGGCCAGCGCGCCGGCAACATCCATATCGGCATGTACGGCCCCGCCTCCTTCGCCCGCGCCCGCATGACCGGCGCCAAGGTCGATGCCTTCGCGATCGAGACCAATCTCGACGGCACCAAGGGCTACCACTCCGTCTTCTACGTGAAGAAGGACTCGCCCTATCAGAAGGTCGAGGACCTGAAGGGCAAGAATCTCGGCCTCGTCGATCCCAATTCCACCTCTGGCAACAATGTGCCGCGCTTCGTGCTCGACGGCATGAAGATCGAGCCCGAGACCTTCTTCGGCAAGGTCGTCTATACCGGCAGCCACGAGAACGCGGTCATCGCGCTCGGCCAGGGCACCGTCGACATCGCCGCCAACTGGTGGAACGACGAGCAGGAATCCAACCTGCAGCGCATGGCCCGCAAGAACATGGTCAAGGCCGACGATTTCCGGATCATCTACAAGTCCGAGCAGATCGTGAACTCGCCGATGGCCTATCTTTCCGACCTGCCGGAGCCGCTCAAGGCCTCGATCCGCGACGCCGTCCTCAACCTCGCCACCAAGGACAAGGTCGCCTTCGACAAGATCTATGAAGGCAAGCAGGGCCCGCTCGTCGCGGTCGACAACAAGGCCTACGACCCGATCATCGAACTGAACAAGTTCGTCGACGCGCTCCGCAAGAAGAAGTCTTCGTAAGCGCTTACCCGCCGACCGTCATGGCCAGGTTTATCCCGGCCATGACGGAGTGGCGTCCCGCCGCGACTGGCGAACCCCGCGACGGAACCAACATGACCCTGACGATCGATCGCAACGACCCCACCATTCGCGGCCATGCCGATCTCTATCGGCGCGAGATGGGCGCAAAGCGCCGCCAGGCCCTGCTCGGCGCCGCCATCTTCATCGCCTGCGTCACCCTCTCCGCGATCGGCTCGGAGGTCGATCTCGCGAAATTCGCCGCAAACGCCTGGCGTTTCCCGAAATACATCCTCGAGACCCTGCCKACCCTGCACCTCGCCACGCTCGGTGCCGATCTCAAGGAATGGTACTGGGGCCTGAACGGCTGGCTGAAACTGCTCTGGCAAACCCTGTTGATTGCCTATGTCGGCACCGTGCTGGGCGCCGTCGGCGGCTTCCTGCTCTGCTTTTCCGCCGCCGCCAATCTCGGCCGTGCCGGCTGGCTGCGCTGGGCCACCCGCCGATTCCTCGAATTCTGCCGCACCGTGCCGGAGATCGTCTTCGCGCTGATCTTCGTCATCGCCTTCGGCCTCGGCCCGCTGCCGGGCGTGCTCGCCATCGCGATCCACACCATGGGCGCAATGGGCAAGCTCTTCTCCGAGGTGGTCGAGAACATCGACATGAAGCCGGTCGACGGCCTCACCGCGACGGGCGCGGGCTGGTGGCAGACGATCCGCTTCGCCGTCGTCCCGCAGGTGCTCTCCAATTTCGCCAGCTACGCGCTGCTGCGTTTCGAGATCAATGTCCGCGGCGCCTCGATCATGGGCTTCGTCGGGGCCGGTGGCATTGGCCAGGATCTGATCGAGGCCATCCGCAAATTCTACTTCACCGATGTCAGCGCCATCCTGCTGCTGATCATCGTCACCGTCATGCTGATCGACTACGGCACCGAGCGTCTGCGCCACGCCCTGCTCAGCCTGGAGCACCGCTCATGAGCCTCGCCCTCAACGCCACCGAGCGCGCCGATCTCGTCCGTCGCCATCAAGGCGCCATCGACGGCTCGCTGAAGACACGCCTGACCACCATCGCGGTCGTTGCCGCCCTGCTCGGCCTCTTCCTCTATGGCCTGACCACACTGGAAGTCTCGTTCTGGAAGATCATCACCGGCATCGGCAATCTCGGCACATTCGTCGTGCTGATGCTGCCGCCGGATCCCGGCTCTGCGGCCCGCGCCGTGATCTTCGTGAAAGCGCTGTTCGAGACCATCGCCATCGCCTTTCTCGGCACCATCCTCGCCGCGATCCTCGCCTTCCCGCTCGGCTTCCTCGCAGCCAAGAACGTCGTCGCCAACCGCGTCATCCATTTCCTGGCGCGCCGCTCGCTCGACACCGTGCGCGGCGTCGATGCCCTGATCTGGGCCCTGATCTGGGTCAATGTCGTAGGCCTCGGCCCCTTCGCCGGCATGCTCGCAATCATGACCAGCGATCTCGGCGCCTTCGGCAAGCTCTATTCGGAAGCGATCGAATCCGCCGACCGCAAGCCCGTCGAGGGCGTGACCTCCTCCGGCGGCGGCAAGCTCCACGAGATCCGCTTCGGCCTGATCCCGCAGGTGTTGCCGGTCATCGCCAGCCAGGTGCTCTACTATATCGAGTCGAACACCCGCTCCTCGACCATCATCGGCATTGTCGGCGCCGGCGGCATCGGCCTCTATCTCGCCGAGACCATCCGCACCCTGGAATGGCAACAGGTCTCGTTCCTGATCCTGCTCGTGCTTGCCGCCGTGACCGCGATCGACTTCCTGTCCAGCAAGCTGCGCTTCGCTATCATCGGCAAAAGGGCCATCTGACGGACTGGCTCGTCATATGGCCCGGGCCTGCCCCGACCATTCGCACCTCGCCGGGAGCACGAGCGGCTGCCCTCACTCCGTGAACGGCTCGACCACCATTTCCATCCGCTCGCCGGCAAAGATGCCGTCGACCAGATGGATCGGGGTCAGGTCAGGCAGCGCGTCGACAGCCGCGGAGAGCATGACCGCGGCGCCGGGCTCGATCCTGAGCAGCAACGCCTCGCGCTCGCTGGCGAGCCGCGCCGAAAGCCGTGTCGAGAGTCGCACATAATCCGGGATGCCGCAGGCGGCGAAGGCTGCCGAGATCGACGAGCCGGCCCGGCTCAGCATCTTGTCGAAATCCGGGAAGCGCTCGGCCGAAAGGAGATGCACGCCGGTGCTCACCGGCACGCCACCGGCAAGGCTCAGCGTCTCGATCCGCCAGAGCGGCGCCCCGTCCTCCAATCGCAGCGCCGCGCAGGCCTCCGCCTCGCCCTTGACGATCTCGGCGCCCAGGATCGAGCCTGCCACGGTGATGCCGGCCGCACCAAAATTGGTCCGCATGCTGACGCGCCGGCCGATGCGATAGGGGAAGCGCGGCGCCGTGACCTGCGTCCCGCGGCCGCGAGAGACGCTGACCAGCCCACGATCGGCGAGATGCCGAAAGGCCTGGCGAACCGTATGCCGGTGCACGCCATAGCGCTCGGCCAGCGCGAGCGAAGAGGGCAGCGTCGCGCCCGTCTCGTATTCGCCGCGCCCGATCRCCGCTTCGATCTCGTCCGCGATACGCCGCCATGCCGTGGCGGCTTCGCCGGCCTGGCTGGCTGCATGGGCATCCGTCATCAAAGCTTCATCCAAAATGTATAGACCTTTCCCCGTGACGACCTTATCGTAGTCTAGACATTAGGCCCTGACCAGAGAGCGACCTGAGATGAGCGGGACCACTCCACGACAGCAATGGCTGGCAATCCTCGCCCGAGCCTCACGCGCCGAGATCGAGAGCCTCGCCGGCGGGCTCGGCGCCCTGCCCGACCATGACGTGCTGAAGGCGCCCGAAACCGGGACCGTCATGGTCGAGGGCCGCGCCGGCGGCGCGGGACGCCGCTTCAACCTGGGCGAAGCCACCGTGACGCGCTGCGTCGTGCGCCTCGGCGACGGCACCATCGGCTTTTCCTACGCTCTCGGTCGCGATGGCCGCAAGGCGCGGCTCGCAGCCGTGATCGACGGGCTGCTGCAGGGCGAAGGCGAGGCTGGGCCGCTCCGCAGCGGCGTCGCCGAACTCGCAGATCGCCAGCAGGCGGCGCGCATCCTCGCCTCCCGCAAGGCTGCAGCCACCAAGGTCGATTTCTTCACTCTGGTCCGGGGCGCGTGATGCAGAACGACACACTCATTGGCGCCGGCTTTTCCGACCCGGTCTTCCAGTCCCAGGCCGCCTTCCGCGCCCTGCTCGCCGCCTTGTCGGAGCCAGGTCTCGTCCAGGACGTCGAAACCGGCTTTGCTGCGCCGGCAGGACTGGAACCGGCAACCGCCATCGCCCTGCTGACCCTTGCCGATTACGAGACGCCGATCTGGCTGCCGGCCGATCTGCGGGCCGGCCCCGCCGGCGCCTGGCTGCGCTTCCATTGCGGCGCGACACTGGTCGAAAGCCCGGCTGAAGCCGCCTTCGCCGTGCTGAACGGCACCGATATCGCTCCGGCKCTGTCCGCCTTCAGCCCGGGCACCGACCAGTTTCCGGATCGCTCGGCCAGCGTGATCGTACAATGCGCCAGCCTCGCAGGTGGCGACGCCGTGACGCTGGCCGGCCCGGGCATTGCTGACAGCCGCGAGATTGCACCGAAGGGACTGCGCCCCGGCTTCTGGACCGAGGTCACGGCCAATGCCGCGCGCTACCCCCTCGGCATCGACCTTATCCTCAGCCATGGCGAGGCGATCATCGGCCTGCCGCGCTCGACGCAGATCCTGGAGGCCCGCTGATGTATGTCGCCGTCAAGGGGGGCGAGACCGCCATCCTCGCCACACATGATCTCATCGCGGAAGCCCGCCGCGGCAACGAGGCCGTGCCCGAATTGGCCGTCGCGCAGATCCGCGAGCAGATGGGGCTCGCCTGCGCCCGCGTCATGAACGAAGGCTCGCTCTACGATCCCGATCTCGCGGCGCTGGCGCTGAAGCAGGCGCAGGGCGACGCGATCGAAGCCGCCTTCCTGATGCGGGCCTATCGCACGACCTTGCCGCGCTTCGGCTCGTCGGAGCCGGTCGACACGGCGCAGATGGCGATCCGCCGCCGCGTATCCGCCACCTACAAGGATCTGCCGGGTGGCCAGGTGCTTGGCCCGACCTATGACTACACCCACCGCCTGTTCGATTTCGCGCTGATGGATGGCGCCTCGCCTGTCGCAGTACCAGCGGCGGCGGCCGACCCGCTCGACGCCACCATGCCGCGCGTGCCCGACATTCTCGGTGCCGAAGGCCTGATGGAAGCCGAAGAGCCGCCCGAGGGCGATCCGCGTCCCTTCGACCTCACCCGCGAGCCGGTCTCCTTCCCCGCCGACCGTGATGTCCGGCTCCAGGCCATGGCGCGCGGCGATGAGGGTTTCATGCTCGGCCTCGGCTATTCCGTGCAACGCGGATACGGCAATTCGCACCCGTTCGTCGGCGAGGTCCGGGTCGGCGAGGTCAGCGTCGAATTCGTGCCCGAGGAACTCGGCTTCGCCGTCGATCTCGGCGAGATCACGCTGACCGAATGCCAGATGGTCAACCAGTTCAACGGCACCAAGGACGTCCCGCCGCAGTTCACGCGCGGCTATGGCCTCGCCTTCGGCCATGCCGAGCGCAAGGCGATGTCGATGTCGCTGGTCGACCGTGCGCTCAAGGCACGCGAGTTCGGCGAGGCGGCGGAGTATCCCGCGCAGCAGGACGAATTCGTGCTCTACCACTCCGACAATGTCGAGGCGGCCGGCTTCGTCGAGCATCTCAAGCTGCCGCATTATGTCGACTTCCAGGGTGAGCTCGAACTGATCCGCCGCATCCGCCGCGAGCGCGAGCAGCGCCTGGCGGGCGAGACCCAAGAGACCCAGGTCCGAGAGACGCAAGACACCCTGCCGGAGGCCGCGGAATGACCCTGCATCAGATCGTCTCCGGCGAAGATACGAAGCCGGCTTATAATTATGCCTATCTCGACGAGCAGACCAAGCGGATGATCCGCCGCGCCCTGCTCAAGGCGGTCGCGGTGCCGGGCTATCAGGTGCCGTTCGGCTCACGCGAAATGCCGTTGGCGCGCGGCTGGGGCACGGGCGGCATCCAGATCACCGCCGCGATCATTGGCCCGGACGATGTGCTGAAGGTCATCGACCAGGGCGCGGACGACACCACCAACGCCGTCTCGATCCGCCGCTTCTTCGAGCGCACGGCCGATGCGAACACGACCGAGGCGACGGACAGGGCCACCATCATCCAGACCCGCCACCGCATCCCGGAAGCGCCGCTGAAGGCCGGGCAGATCATGGTCTACCAGGTGCCGCAGCCCGAACCCCTGCGGAAGCTCGAGCCGCGCGAGGCCGAGACCCGGAAGATGCACGCCTGGGCCGAATACGGGCTGATGCAGGTCAAGCTCTACGAAAATATCGCCCGCTTCGGCGAGGTGACGACGACCTATGACTATCCGGTCGACGTCAATGGCCGCTATGTGATGGCGCCCTCGCCGATCCCGAAATTCGACAATCCGAAGATGCATATGTCGCCCTCGCTCCAGCTCTTCGGAGCCGGCCGCGAGAAGCGCATCTATGCGGTGCCGCCCTATACCAGCGTGCGCAGCCTCGACTTCGAGGACCATCCCTTCCGCATCCAGAGCTGGAACGAGCCCTGCGGGCTCTGCGGCGCGACCGATTCCTATCTCGACGAAGTCATCACGGACGACCGCGGCGGCCGCATGTTCGTCTGCTCCGACAGCCACCATTGCGAGACGCGGCGCGCCGACGGTCATCGCGGCGCGATGCTGGCCGACGCATCGGCGCTCCATCTCGTCGACGACAAGCAGGCCAAGGACGAGGTGTCGAAGTCATGACCCAGCATGTCTCCCCGCAGGATCTCGGCATCGATCCCGATCCGCTGCTCTCGGTCTCCGGCGTCAGCCGCTTCTACGGCGAGCGCATCGGCTGCGCCGATGTCTCCTTCGATCTCTGGCCGGGCGAGGTGCTCGGCATCGTAGGCGAATCCGGCTCGGGTAAATCGACCTTGCTGCGCTGCCTTGCCGGCATCGACGCACCGGACGAGGGCGAAGTGCTGTTCCGAGGCTCCGGTCAGCCGCTCGACATCTATTCGGTCGCCGAGCAGGATCGCCGCCGCCTGATGCGCACGGCCTGGGGCATCGTGCACCAGAACCCGCGCGACGGCCTGCGCATGGACGTCTCGGCCGGCGGCAATGTCGGAGAGCGCCTGATGGACCGCGGCGACCGGCATTACGGCAAGATCCGCGAGCGCGCGCTCGACTGGCTCACCCGTGTCGAGATCGCCGAGAACCGCATCGACGATCGTCCGCGCCAGTTCTCGGGTGGCATGCAGCAGCGCCTGCAGATCGCCCGCGTGCTGGTCTCGGAGCCGAAACTCGTCTTCATGGACGAGCCGACCGGCGGCCTCGACGTCTCCGTGCAGGCGCGGCTGCTCGATCTGCTGCGCGTGCTGGTCCGTGATCTCGGTCTGGCCGCCATCATCGTGACGCATGACCTTGCCGTCGCGCGCCTGCTCACCGACCGGCTGATGGTGATGAAGGACGGCCGTGTCGTCGAGCAGGGACTGACCGATCAGGTCCTGGACGACCCCCATCACGCCTACACGCAATTGCTCACCTCGGCCGTGCTGAGCGTATGAGCGTCACAATCGCGTCACCGGAACCGCGCAAGGCATCCCGACCATGACCACGATGATTCACGTCGAGAACGTTGCCAAGACCTTTACCCTGCACAATCAGGGCGGGGTCCGGCTGCCTGTCTTCGACAATATCAATTTCAGCGTCGAGGCCGGCGAGGCGCTCGTCCTGGCCGGAGCCTCCGGCGCCGGCAAGTCGAGCCTGCTGCGCATTCTCTACGGCAACTACCGGCCGAGTTCCGGCCATATCCACATCACCCATGCCGGCCGGGCCATCGACATCGTCGCGGCCGTGCCGCGTACCGTGCTCGATATCCGCCGCCGCACGCTCGGCTTCGTCTCGCAATTCCTGCGCGTGATCCCGCGCGTTTCGGCGCTCGACATCGTCCGCGATCCGCTGCTGGCACGCGGCGTCTCCCCTGATGAGGCCAGCGCGCGCGCCAAGGCGATTCTCGCCCGGCTGAACCTGCCGGAACGCCTCTGGCACCTCGCGCCCGCCACCTTCTCCGGCGGCGAGCAGCAGCGCGTCAACATCGCCCGTTCCTTCGTCGATCCGGCGCCGATCCTGCTGATCGACGAACCGACCGCCTCGCTCGATGCCGCCAATCGCGACGTCGTGGTTGACCTGATCGGCGAGGCGCGCGCAAACGGGTCCGCCATCGTCGGGATCTTCCATGACGAGGCGGTGCGCGAGCGCGTCGCCACCCGCTATCTCGACATCACCGCATTCCGGAAGGCCGCCTGATGCAGACCGTTCTCACCAATGCCAAGCTGATCCTGGAGAACGAGGTCGTCACCGGCACGATCGCCTTCGACGCAACCGGGATCACCGCTGTCGACCAGGGCCGCTCGCAATTGCCGGGCGCGATCGACATCGGCGGCGACTATGTCGCGCCCGGCCTCGTCGAGATGCATACCGACAACATGGAAAAGCACTTCATGCCCCGGCCCAAGGTGTTCTGGCCGAACGGGCTTGCAGCCGCGCTGGTCCATGACGCCCAGATGGCGGCCTCCGGGGTCACCACCGTCTATGACGCGGTCTGCGCCGGCACGCCCTTCTCGGCCAAGGACTACCGCAAGGACATCTTCGCCGACGTGATGAAGGCCTTGCGCGAAGGCAAGGCCGAAGGCGTCTTCCGCATCGACCACCGCATCCACATGCGCTGCGAACTGACCAGCCCGGACCTGATGCGCGACATCGAGCCCTATCGCGAGGACGATCTCGTCCAGCTCGTCTCGCTGATGGACCACACGCCCGGCCAGCGCCAGTGGCGCGACATCCAGCACCTGCGCACCTATGCGCTCGGCAACGGCAAGACCGAGGCCGAGTTCGAGGAGGACGTCGCCGTCCGCCAGTCCGAAGGCACGGCCAATGTACCGAGCAACTGGAGCGCCGTGGTCGAGATGTTCCGGACGCGCGGCATCCCGATTGCAACCCATGACGACACGACGGTCGACCATGTCGAGGCCGGTGTCGCATCGGGCGCCGTGATCTCGGAATTTCCGACCACGATCGAGGCGGCGGCTGCCGCGAAGCAGCGTGGGCTTGCCACCATCGCCGGTGCACCGAACGTCGTGCGCGGCGGCTCGCATTCCGGCGGCGTCTCGGTCTCCGAACTGGCCGAGAAGGGCCTGCTCGACGGCCTCTCCTCGGATTATGTGCCGGCAAGCCTGCTGCAGGCGGTGCTGAAGCTGCACGCCAGCCATGGCATCGCGCTGCCCGACGCCATGGGCATGGTGACCTGGAAGGTCGCCGACATCCTCGGCCTGAAGGATCGCGGCCATCTCAAGACCGGCCTGCGCGCCGACCTGGTGCGCTTCAAGGCACTCGGTGCGACGCCGGTGATCGCCGCCGTCTGGTCGAAGGGCGAGCGCGCATTTTGAGCACGCCGCGCTACGCTCTCTATTACGCCCCCGCCGCCGACAGCGCCCTCTGGCGCTTCGGCAGCGCCGTGCTGGGCTATGACGCCGTCACCGGCGCGGATGTCCCCGCCCTCGTGCCGCCCGGCTGCGATCACAGCCAGTGGCCGACGCTGACTGAGGAGCCGCGCCGCTACGGTTTCCACGCCACGCTGAAGGCGCCCTTCGAACTGGCTGCCGGTCGCAGCGAAGGCCAGTTGCGCGCCTTCGCCCATAATTATGCGGCAGGCCTCGAGAGCGTCCGTCTCGACGGCCTGAGTCTCACTGCGCTCGGTTCCTTCATCGCGCTGACTCCTTCGGCCGAAAGCCCGGCGCTGCAGCACTTCGCCTTTGCCCTCGTCCAGGCCTTCGAGCCGTTCCGCGCTCCGCTGGCCGAGGCCGACATGGCGCGGCGGCTGAAGCACCCGCTGACCCCGGCCCAGCGCGCCTATCTCGAAGCCTATGGCTATCCCTATGTCGGCGACGCCTTCCGTTTCCACATGACGCTGACCGGCTCGCTGCCGATGGATCAGGGGGCTGCGGTGCAGATCGCTCTCAGCGATGCCTATGCACGGGCCGTTCCGGCGAAGCCCGCCGTGATCGACCGCATCGCGCTGTTCAAGCAGGACACGCGGGCAGGCCGCTTCCGCCTGCTCGACAGTTTCCCGCTGGCCTGATCAGCGATGCGGGCTGAGCGCGGTCAACACGGCGACGAACTCGCCAGCCGCCTCGGCCACGGTCCGGTCGTTCTGGATCGAAACCAGTTGCGCGCGCTCGGTCGTCAGCGGCACCTCACGGGCAAGCCGGGCACGGATATCGGCCTCGCTTTCGCGTCCACGCGCTGCCAGCCGCCTGGCAAGAACCTCGTTCGGGGCGGTGATGTTGACCACCGTCACCTGGCCGGCAAGACGCTCGGCCGCGGGAACGGCCCGGCGCGAGCCATTGGCGATGACCACCTGCCCGCTCGCGATGCCGGCCAGCGCCGCGGCCGGAATGCCGTAGCAAAGGCCATGGGCGCGCCAGCTGAGCGCGAGTGCGCCGCGCGCCTCCGTCGCGTCGAATTCAGCCTCGCTGCAGCTGTCATGGTCCTCCGCGCCGGCCATGGCCTGGCGGGTGATCAGACGGCGGACGAAGGCGAAGCGGCCATCACCTGCCAGCGCGGCACGGGCGGCCTCCATCAACGTGTCCTTGCCCGCTCCGGACGGGCCAACCACCAGCACCAGGACTCCCGATCCTGCGGCCGTCATGGCTGCAGAGGGTTCCAGCAGATCTTGAGAGGATGATGACATGACGGGCAAGAAACTCGGACTTGAACCTGTGATCGACCCGACCGCTCATGTGCGGCAGGCGACGCTCGGGCGCTACACCGAAATCGGCGCGCGCACCTCCTTCGTCGAGTCGACGATGGGGGACTACTCCTATGTCGTGAACGACTCGAATGTCATTTACACGACAATCGGCAAGTTCTGTTCGATTGCGGCCATGACCCGCATCAACCCCGGCAACCACCCGATGCAGCGGGCGAGCCAGTCGCATTTCAGCTACCGCGCCAGCGCCTATTTCGACGATGCCGAGGACGATGCGCCCTTCTTCGCCTGGCGCCGCTCGACGCCGGTGACGATAGGTCACGATGTCTGGATCGGCCATGGCGCGATCGTGCTGGCCGGCCGCTCGATCGGCACGGGCGCGGTCGTCGCCGGCGGCGCCGTCGTCACCAAGGACGTRCCGGCCTACACCATCGTCGCCGGCAACCCGGCCAGGCCGATCCGCCGGCGCTTTCCCGAAGACATCGCCGAGCGGCTGATCGCGCTGTCCTGGTGGGACTGGGATCATGCCGCCTTACGCTCCGCACTCGACGATTTCCGGACGCTGCCCGTCGAAGCCAGCC